>CAJOLN010000017.1 GCA_905235395.1 uncultured Synergistales bacterium | reverse complement strand
TTTGACGACATGATGAAATCAGAAATGCGGCGTGTCAGGCTTGAAGTCAGGAAGGATAACACAGCCGCAATTGAGTTCTACAAGTCAGAAGGATTCAGGCTTGAATCTGAAGCATGCAATGAGAGTTTCTACATGACCCGTGAACTTCATGATAACGTATAATCATCAAGCATACGATTAATCTCATCAGGGGTGCAGAACATCATAGCATCAATCACAGAGAGATTTGGAACGAAAGAACCTTTTCTCTTCTGGTCATATGCGAATTGATTTATTGTGAGGAACTCAAGTTTTATGTGAACGTTTTCATATTTCTCACGGTCATAAAAAGTTTGTCCTCCAGGAGGATTCACATAGACATCATACTTCATGGCTTTTGTGATGTTCAATGCCCATTCATCAGGAGCGTGAATGTCATCAATTGCGAGATTCATTCTTGAGAGTGTAGCAAATTCTGTCTCAATGCCAAGAAAATTGCATACAGCTTCAGTTGTATCTATGCAGAGTTCTGAAAGTGATTCATATTCGTCTGTTAGAATGCCTTTGAGAAATTCAATCACATCATCATAATATGGTGCTGTCTTCTTGTAGATATTCAGCTGACCGAAAATTTTTGCTTTCCAGTCCATTGAATTATCAATTTGAATCTCATTGATGTTCGTCTCTCTTGGAGCTTTCTTGATTGGAACGATTACATATGAAGGTGTCCCGTCCTGCTTGAGGATTCGATTTCTGTTGCACCAGCCACGTCGTATATACTGTACTGTGTCAAAGAATATGAACTTATCACAGTTTTTGATAAGTGAGAAGTACCCTAAATAGGGAAAGAAATAAGGCTGCATCAATCCTAGTTTCATGCTGCAGCCTCACAATCTGGGTCATTATCACTCTCCGCACCATAAGTAAAGAGGATTAATACCCCCCCCCAGTAAGTATTATTACTGTAGAACTCAACATTCAGCCATTCATTTACATGTGCAAGTACATCATCAAGTTCATCTCTTGAATCTGCATGAAGGAAAACAATTCCCATTGTCGAATTTGCTCCAGTGAAAGGCATCACAGTGTCTCCGTCTTTAACCCACACATCAAGAAGTTCAACATACTTCGTCATTATCTCAGGGTCAATCGTCATGCGTCTGAATATCTCAGGCTGTCTAACGTTAATGTGAAGCACCATTTCGCTCCAGCTTCCTGCACATTCATGCGGCGTTATGTCCGTCAATGGCATTCCCACAGCACTGCGAATCTCATTCTCTATCAGGTCAACTCCATACGCAAACTTCTCAATCTCCGCTATTCTGCACCCTCCTCCGCGAGGTGATACTTCCATAATGTACGGCTTATCATCTGAACTAACACACGTCTCTATGTTATAGATTCCTGTCTTCATGTTCAGAAGGTGCATTAGCCTCTGTATGTCGTGAGTGAGCTTTTCCTGATGACGCAATTTCATCGTTGAAGGCCATTTGATTCCAGAAGGTGTGTATGGGTTATCTGCTCCCTTGTCGAAAAGCTGATCTGAATACGTCATGAATTTCAATTCGCCGTTCACAGTGAAAGGGTCTGAGCTTGAATGATAACCGTTGAACGTAAGAAATTCTTCGATGATGAATGCTCCGCACAATGAAGATGATAATGCTGTTCTGATTGCATCATTGAGTTTTTCAGGAGAGTTTACGCGCGTAACTCCTTTACTGCCTGCCGAGTCTACTGGCTTGACGATTACAGGCCACCGGAAATAATTTATGTCATCATTCGCAGATTCAATTTCTGAACGTGTATACCTCTTTGATTTCGGAGTGTTGAAACCATTATCAGCGAGAAATTTTCGGAACAGCCCTTTATCCTGAAGTATACGAACTGATTCATATGAACCCTGAAACGGTAAACACATTTTCTCCGCAGTATATGCTGCTGAGACTACACCAGGATCACATGCAAATGAAATTATGCCGTCAATTTTAAGTTTACGCGCGGCATTGAGTACTGCATCTTTGTCTATAACGCTGACGTTGCAGTACTCATCTGAATATTTGTGTGCGTAGTTGTCTGGAAGGTAATCGCAGGTTATTACGTGAAGACCGAGTTTTTTTGCAGTCTCTATTACCGGAATGATGTAACGAGAGCCGCCGAGTATCATTAATTTTTTCATGCTGCAGCTCTCCCGTCATAAAGATAATCATCATGCACAGAAGAGCGCAAATGATTTAAACTATTTGCCCCCCCCCACAACGGTATTTCTACGTAAATTTCTATGCGTAACCAGTCTGATATTTTGGACATTATACTATCAAGCTCCTCTCTGCTGTCAAATCTCAGGAACATATTACCTAATGCAGCATTTGCTCCTGTGAACGGATTTATAATATCTCCGTCCTTAACCCCTAAACTTATTAGCTTAACGTAACGGCTCATAATATCATCATCTATGGTCATGCGTTTGAATATTTCAGGTTTGCTGATATTTGCATGAATGACCATTTCGCACCAATGCCCGGAAATTTCATGAGGCTCAATAGGTATTAAGGGCATGTTCACCGCTTTGCGAATCTCATTCTCGATTAGGTTTGCTCCGTATGCAATATCTTCGAGTTCAGCGATCTTGTTTCCTCCGCCGCGAGGTGATATTTCCATTATATATGGTTTATCATTTGAAGATACCCGTGCTTCAATGTTATAGATTCCAGATTTCATGTTGAGAAGTTTCATTAGACGCTGTATTTCATCAGTGAGAAATTTTTGATGTTCGTCTTTCATTGTTGAAGGCCATATAATCATTGCAGGCGCAAAAGGGTTAGTTGCATTTGAATCAAACAACTGGTCAGAATAAGGCATAAACTTTAGTTCTCCGTCTACAGTGAAAGGGTCTGTACTCGATTGATAGCCTTTGAACGTAAGAAAATCTTCAACTATGAATGCTCCACATAATGAAGAGGATAATGCTTTCTTGGCCGCATCATATAATTCATCAGGTGAATCTACTCGCGTCACTCCCTTACTCCCCGCTGAGTCTACCGGTTTCACTATCACAGGCCACGTGAAATATTCTGAATCATTCTTCACAGATTCAATCTCAGAACGCGTATATCTCTTCGCTTTCGGCGTGTTGAATCCGTTATCCGCAAGAAATTTTCTGAACTTCCCCTTATCCTGCAATATTCTCACTGATTCATATGAACCCTGAAATGGAAGACTCATCTTCTCCGCCGTATATGCCGCACTCACTACTCCAGGATCACACGCAAATGATATTATACCGTCAATTCTGAATCGTCTTGCCGCATCAAGAACAGCATCCTTATCTATCACACTCACATTGCAATATTCATCTGAATATTTGTGCGCGTGATTGTCTGGTAAATAGTCGCATGTGATTACGTGAAGGCCAAGTTTATGCGCAGTATCTATGACAGGAATAATGTAGCGTGAACCTCCGAGTATCATTAATTTCTTCAAGTTATCACACTCCTTTGAATTCGTATATTATCACATAGATTATGATGTTGCCTTAATGGCTAGTGATGTCTTTCATCATAATGTAAACTCTATCACGGAGGCGATATTATGAATATAGGCGAAAAATTTTACTGCTCACGATGTATGCGTCATATCGATGATGAAGATGATGTTTGCCCTCATTGCGGATATGACCCATATGATGAAACAGAAAAGCACCTGCTCGAAGAAGGAACATTGCTTCATGAAGGAAGATACCAGATAGGTGCAGTGATAGGTTCAGGAGGATTCGGGATAACATATGCGGCATGGGACAGAAAATTTGATCAGCCAGTTGCAATTAAAGAATATTACAGCAAGAAGTTATGTGAACGTGACACGACAGAAGATGACACAGTAACAGTGAATCGAAATTCAGAATATGCATATCAGAAAGGGCTTGATAGATTCATTCGTGAAGCTAAAATTTTGAATACTCTCGAAAACTTGAAAAATGTTGTGCCGGTAATCGAATGGTTTGAAGCTAATAATACTGCGTATATCGTAATGAAATATATTCGCGGCGTAACACTTGAAGATTATGTGCAGAAGAATCACATTCAGCCGCAGAAATTAATCGCAATGATGAGACCGATAATTGATTCACTCATTCTCATTCATCAGCAGGGAATACTTCACAGGGATATAAGCCCCACAAACATAATGGTTCAGGAAGACGGAACTATGATTCTAATTGACTTCGGAGCAGCAGCACTTGAAGAACAGATTGAAGAAGGCAAAGGCAAAACAGCAATCTTCAACAAGAGATATGCACCGCCGGAACAATATGATGAATCAGGAATGCAAGGCCCATGGACAGATGTATATGCACTATCAGCAACGATATATCACATGATCTGCAATGCACCTCCTGTAGAATCAATCGCAAGAACAGGAAAAGATACACTAAAATCACCTGATGAACTCGGAATACACATTAAGAAATTTCAGAACAAAGCAATTATGGAAGGTCTAATGCTCAATCCCTCAAAACGAATTCAAAGTATGGATATATTCCGTTCAGTTCTGTATAACTTACCAATGCCTGAAGAAGTGATACGCAGAAGAAAATTCATGATTCGTGTTGTATCTGCGGCAGCATTGTTTATTCTCGCAAGCGTTCTCGTAATGATAAATTACTCTTTCGGATTCTATCTCGGCAATGGTATTCGTTATTCGCTTTACGGTGACGGTCTTCATGTTCGCGGGTTCTCATCGTCAAATGAGAATGTGAATCTCCCGTCAAAAATTTCAGGAGTGAAAGTGATTCAGATTGATGACGGAGCATTTCAGGGTTCGGAAAATTTGCGTGATGTCCGTGTTCCTGGTTCTGTTGAGAATATAAGCAGGTTCGCATTCAGCGCATGCAAGAATCTCACAAACGTTGTGCTTGATGAAGGAGTGAAAAGAATATCGTCTCAGGCATTCGCAAACTGCAATAACCTTCAGGCCGTAATGATTCCTGATTCGATTGAGGAGATTGATCCTGATGCATTCAGCAATTCATCTGAGCGTGTTGTTCTTATTGGGAACGTGAACAATAAAGCACATGGCCTCGCAGATAAGCTGAATATCAATTATGCTCATATAGATACGATGAGCAATGATAACGGAATAACCATAACGAAATATGAGACATCACAGACTAAGGCAAGCATTCCGGATTACATGGAAGGGAAGCCCGTAACAGTTATTGAGTCAGGAATAGAAAATACGCCTGTGTTCGCAAGAGATATAACCAGCGTCATACTTCCAAAAAATTTGCTGAAGATAGGAGATGATGCTTTTCAGAGTACATCAATAAACAGCATTGAGCTTCCTGATACGTTAGAACATATAGGCAGCACTGCATTCAACATGACACAGCTCACATCTATATATCTTCCTGACAGCGTGAAGTATGTAGGAATGGGAGCATTTAGTCTGACACTCATTGAGACAGCGAGAATATCACCGAACATGAAAGAGATTCCTGTTTCGTGTTTTGAAGCCTGTGAAAGATTAAGGGAAGTAACAATTCCAAAGGGCATAACGGAAATAGGATTACAGGCATTCAGAAATTGTTCAAATCTTTTATCTCTGAATATTCCCGAAGGAGTCAGGAGAATATATGGAACTGCATTTGAGAACTGCATATCTCTTGAGGCTCTTCACCTTCCTCAAAGTTTGGAGAATATTCCGCTGTCTGCTTTAAGAGGCTGTTCCAACAAGCTCATGATAACGGGATTAGGAATGACAGAAGCAAAAAAATTCTGCGAGAGGAACGGATTCAATTTCTATGACCTGCTTAACAAGAAGAACTTTGACGAGAAGAAATTCTATATCGCATTTGACGGAAGTATGATTATCATGGGATACGATTTTGAAGAGAGTGAAGAGATTTCACTTCCGTCATATGGATTCGGCGTGAGTGTCAAGAATATACGTGCTGGCATAAAACCTTCAACACTCAAGAGCAGACATATAATTCTTTCTGAACGTCTTGAAGAGATACATATAGCATGTTTCGCAATGAATCGCTATCTTGAAAGGGTAACATGTCCTGATACATTACGCATAATAGGCACAAGTGCATTCGGTGAATGTCCGAACCTGAAGAGCATTGAGCTTCATGAAGGACTGACTGAAATTGGCACAGCAGCTTTTGTATCATGTACCAGTCTTGAGGATATACATCTTCCTTCATCTGTGAGAAACATACATGCAGGAGCATTTGAAGGCTGTCGTAATCTCAGAGCAATAACAATCCCGTCTTCAATGGTCATTCTCAATGATGATTCATTTTCTGATACAGGCATAATTTCAATCGATATACCCGGCAATATCACCAAGTGCGGGACTTCGTTTTATGGCTGCAAATCTCTAATCAGTGCAGTGATTCATGAAGGCGTTAATACTCTCGAAGGTACGTTTGTAGAATGCGATTCACTTGAGAGTGTGATGATTCCGTCAAGCATGAAACAGATTACGCATTCAACATTCAAAGGCTGCAAGGCTCTTCGTGATGTATGGATATATTCAGATAACGTTGAACTTGATGCTTATGCTTTTGCACTGCTTCACGCAAACCATAAGGCACTTGGAGAAGGCACAAGAATTTATCTTCAGCAGAATAAAAAGTTACATCTCTTCTCTGACTGCCCGAACGTAACAATACATGCACATAAAGGTTCTAGTTCACATCAGTACGCACTGAAACATAATATCAAGTTTGAGGAGATACCTTCAGACAGAGAAGTAACGTTAGTTCCGCAGAAAAATTTTCAGGAAGATGAATACTGGCTCACGAAACGCTGGGAACCTTCAGAGAATGATGATGACCGTCATTTATGGATGAAAGCAGAGTTTGCATGGGGATATGACAGAACAGATTTTGCATACAGATGTCTTGATGCGTTCGCGAAGTGCAAAGGTGAATATGAAGAATATCATGCGTTATGGGCATCATCAGCGAAATTATTCGTTGGACAGTCAGAATCTCACGGCTATAAAATCGGGCAGATTATTGCGATGTTTGAGAATGACATTCCGCACCCTGTACTGAAACCCGGAGATATTATCGTTGAATGTGAAGGTCATAAACTGGACTATGAACGCATAAACGAACTCGGAAGAGGAAGCGGAGCAGACACATGGTCAATAACAATTCTTAGAGCAGATGATGACAACGTGCTCCAGAAACTCAACGTGACGATCTCGAAGAACGATCCCAGATCTTTTACTACGGAATTTCGACAACTTAACCCCGAAGAAAATTAAATATCATACTTTCATGTTAAGGTCAGACATTTTTCTGGCCTTTTCTTTATCCCCTTTTGATTCGTAATATTCTCTTCTGGCTTTGATTGTTTCATTCACTGTCTCATAATCTTTTTCCTGTGCAATCCCTTCCATGATGATTAAATCCCTCTCTCGCATAGCACTCAGCATCGCACAATTCGCACTCTTCAGCAGTACCTGTGTTTCTTCAAACGTTAATGCCATTGCCATAGCTATACGGATTACAGCGTTCCTGCCGGGATTTCTTTCCTGATTCATGATTCTGTGAATGGTGGCCTGGTTGATGTCTGATAAATCAGATATATCTCTCACAGATAAATTTTTATTGTCCATGAACTCATGCATAACTTCAGATATTGAAGGGTAATTAATTTTTCGTTTCTTCATTATCTCTATCACTTCTTCAGGTGAATGTCCCTGTTCAAAATAATATGCTGCAAGTTCAGTAGGGGTTTTCTTATCAAGGTTATCGTCCGGCATACGTTCAGCATCTCCTCGCTTCAAGTTTGAACGCTATTATACACAAAACAAATTTTGTCTACATGGCGACGAAACAGCAGCACTGATATTTAAAATATTAATTGCATTTACAAAGAGCAGTTGAAGAAATTAAAAGAAAGGAAAATGCATAATGGACAAAGAACAAATAAAGACACGTATTCAGGACATCATACGTGACAGGAAAAGGAAATACGATATAAGTACACGAGAACAGATTGACGTTCTTGATTTGTTCGCAAAGGTGATTGACGTGGTACATGTAGAGGTCGTGATAAATTTGAGGCAAACATTTTTTTCGTGGCTGAAAAGCAAATTTAATCGCGATTTCACATCTCAAGAGGTGTACACATACACGTTAGACGAGGAAGCCATGACTCAGATTGTGAACAAAGCTGCAAGTGCATTGCGGGAAATGAACAGACAGAGCAGCGATAAGACAGGAAGGCAGAGCGAACAGATTCGAGAGCTGAATTTAAAACTGGACGAAGAAGAAAGTAACAGGAAAAAATTTCAGGAAGAGAATGCTGACATACGGAAAAACATAGCGGCATCACTTCAGAACATTCTTGCGGTTACGAGAGGCCATGAGAATGAATCTGTCTCACGGGAAGCAAACAGGATATTAAAAACTCTGGGAATATCTGCTGTCTTTGATTCAGATTCGCCGGACATGTTTGATGTTCTGAAGGTTGAGAATATCAATGCATACAGAGATAAGCCATGCCTGCTTTACAAAGGTCAGATTCTTCTGCATGGAATACACTTTGAATCTGTGAAGGGAGAATGAATTAGATGAGCACGAAGACATTCATAGGTTACGATTTAGGCGACGGTGAATCGATTACTGATTATGTAACGATGGATTCAGGCGAAGAATTCGATATCAGGTGGTCTGATATGCCCATGCTCGGAATGGAGGAAGGCAGAGCAGTCCCGACTACTTACGGTTACACTGGTGACGGAAGACTAGTTTTCTTCAACACGATAATCAGGAAGCCTTCAACAATTAAGAGAGTATGTGTGAATTTTAAGCGCAGACCAACAGATTTGATTTCAGGATTAACGGAGTCTTCTGCGAAATATGTTTCTCTGCAAAAGATCGCGGAAGAGGCATTGAAAAAAGGAAGGTGGCCGCAGGAACCTGAATTCAATTCGAGGGCAATGCTGAATTTTCGGGACTCAGTTGTTACGTTCACCAACAGTATATTTGAGAATCAGATTTACAAGGAAAAGGTATCATCAGAAGTAAAAAGAGGAGGAAGTTCTGAAATAGTATTCTGTGCAGGGCATCCAACGAGGTGGAATGATCTGGACGTAAAGATATATGAGTTAATCATGAGTCAAAGTGTTCTGGGCAAAGGCAGTTATGCAGGAGTGAGAACCAGCCTCACAATGTCATCTGAATCACGGGCAGCATACTTGTTCATCAAAACACCCGGAACATCAGGCAGCAAAAATTCTGAAGAAAATTATCTCGCTGTAGGAGACTGCGCACTGTTGATTGATGTTGGTTCTTCAACAATTGATGTTACTGCTGTAACTGCTGACTCTAATGATTCTGTCGATAATTACGGCAATAATTATCTCGGTGTTAGGTGCATTGACTTCCTGATTCGTGATCTTTACGTCGCGAAGCTCAAAGAACATGGTGATGCATACTCGCGCTTTGTCGATGTTGTACGGAATAACCCTGAATATGCGAATGCGATCGTTATGGCCTGCCGTGAAGCAAAAGAAAAGCTGTTCCGTAACAGGGGCATTGATGATTATGCTTCAGAAGATATTCGCGGAATAGACAGCGAAGAAATTTTCATGAGCGAAGTTGAGAATTTAATCAATACATCTGATGTAACATCTGTTCTGAAGAGTGACTTTCATATTCCTGAAGAGGTCATCGCATCAATGAAGGGCAAAAGCTGGAGGACATTGTTTAAGGAATTTTTGCAGGAATTGAAAACGAGGCTCAACAACAAGAACATAAATGTAGGGCGCATAATAATAACCGGCGGTGCTTCATGGATGCCAGTGGTGAAGGAAACGGTCAAAAGTGTGTTCTCTGAGAATTCAGACGATGTGATTCTTGATATGGATCCTTCACGTTCAATTTCAAAGGGGCTTGCGCTTGTTGGGCCTTACCGTGAAAAATCTGAAATGTTCAGGAAAGATGTCACTGAGATGTTAGATACGAAACTTCCTGAAATCATAAACAAGAACATACCCAAGTTAGCAGAAGCAATAAGCCCGGTGATAAGTAATATCATACAGGGAATTGTCATGAAGAGAATACGGGAATGGAGAGCTGGAAGCATAACGACAATCAACGGCATGAAAGCGAAAATTGAATCAGACTGTTCAGAGCAGAATATGAAACAGCGTCTTGAAAGCAACCAAGCATACAAGGAAGCAACGATAAAATGGGCTTCTGATTCTTTAGGACAGGACATAGCCAGCGAATTGAATGAACTCTGTACGAGATACAAAGTTACAGGTTTCACTCTTGGTGATCTGAATGTATTTTCAGAAATCAAGAATCTAAAATTTGATGTAGGTATGCCTGATATACCCGGCCTTGATGTTCTGTTCACGATTGCGGGACTTGTTATAGGGGTAATAACCGCTATAATGCTTCCTACCATTATTGTGGTCGTGATTCAAATCGTTGCTGCTATTTCAACATTGCTTGCATCATTGCTCGTTCACGCTCTTCTTCTGATTCCCGGTGCAGGCTGGAGCATTCTTCTTGTTGTTGGAGGAATTGCACTTATCTACGCGGCTATCAAAGGTGCACAGGGAGCAAAGGAGATGCTCATGGAATATTTATCAGACTGTGATCTGCCTCTGTGGGTACGTGACATGATGACAGATGAAAAAATGCACAGTGAGCTTAAGAAATCAAATATGCCCGAAAAGATTCGCAAGGGACTTACTTCAGATAATGCTGCACGCAAAAAGATTTCTGAGGACA
This sequence comes from uncultured Synergistales bacterium, assembly GCA_905235395.1. Lineage (GTDB taxonomy): Bacteria > Synergistota > Synergistia > Synergistales > Aminobacteriaceae > JAFUXM01. The sequence goes on along the minus strand of CAJOLN010000017.1, from coordinate 10,408 downwards.
TAAGCATATCGCTGCGAGGGCAGGTTGAGAAAAAGACACAGGAGATACAGTATGCAATAGAGAGCAGATAGAGTAATGTAGATGAATCGGCGCGTTGAACAAATAAAACCTGTATATAACTTCAAGGCATCAGAAAAAAAGAATAATGAGGAGACGAAAAAATGAGAACCAGAAAATTTTTTGCGGCATTAATCTGCACACTGTTTTTATTAGCGTGGCAGTCATACGGAGCATCAGCCAGTGATACCGGCGTTGAGATGAATGGAAACGTGTACGTCAATAAAAAACTTGGAGTAGAGATACATTTCAATGATGACTGGAAGATATCTTCAATGGAAGAAAGTAAAGCAGTTGATGAGACAGTGAGGAGAATGTTTCCAGAATTCAGGGAGAAGGCATCAAGACAAGATAATCATAAGGTAATAAGAGCGGAACGTAAAGACAGCACTGCAAATATTGACATAAGCATTCTGAATACTCCTGTTTCAGTTGTATCTGATAATTTTGCGGATCAGTACGTGAAGGAAATTACAAAAATGATAGAGAATATGTATAAGACTGTGGGAGGAAAAGATTTTACATATGAGAAATGGAACGGTATATTTCTTGGCAAAAAATGTTTCGGCCTTCGTACATCAGTCAAATTGAATCTCATACACATATACCAGAAGCAGGTCATCTACACAACAGATGAGAATGTTTACTGCTTTACAGTAACATCATTCATTGAAGATAAGACTGAAGAGCTGATGAATATGTTCAATTCCTATCATGCATACACAGATCCAAAGACGGATATTTATGGTGAGGTCAAAGACGGAGTATATACCAATAAGACGCTTGGGGCAGAGGCATACTTCAATGATAAATGGCAGATATTGTCATCAGAAGAAATTGCCGTACTAATGGGATACGTATCAACATTACCAACGTCAAAAGATATGGAAAATATTGAATCCCCATCGTTCTACGCTGCCTCAAAAGACAGACTCGGGAACAGCTGACGGCAACAAGTACATCATTAGACAAGACAGACGAATTGCTTGGAATGTTTCACGAGATTAAGCGTTGATAATAAAAAATGATATACATATCACACTCTTCTCCCTTGAAAATTAAGAGAGAAGAGTCGATTTTTATTTATGATTTAAATTTTGCATAATATGCAGGGGGTTATGTGTTTCAGCTTTTAAGGCTTTCAAGATTCGCTTTCAGTCTCTCACACTGTGCTCGTCCCTCTTCTACCTTTGAACGTTCTTTCTCTACAACTTCTGCGGGTGCTTTCGATACGAATTCCGGCTTATTCAGTCTCGCCTGACTTGATGCTATCGTCTTCTCAATACTCGCAATCTCTCCTTCAAGACGCGTTATTTCCTTCGGCACATCAAGTACATCACCGACAGGCAACTTCACTTCTGCATCTCCGCTCACACTCGACAATGAAGGGCCATATGACCATTCGCTTGAAGGCTCTTCAAGAATCACTTCATGAATGCGGCACAAATTGCATATCTGATTCAGTGAGGCATTGATGATTCGTGATGTCTCTGTGTCTGAATGCACCCGAATAACTGAACGGTTCAGCCATTGCTGTGGCGGCACATGAGCTTCTGCCCTCAGGTTACGCAGTGAACGTACAATGTCCTGCAAGACTCTCATATCTTCATTCACACTATCGAATATGTATTCACTGTTTGAACTTGGCCATGATGACCGCATTATGAATTCATCACCGTAACCGAACGCGTTCCATAGTTCTTCTGTGATGAACGGGATAAACGGGTGAAGCATTTGAAGTGTCTTCGTGAATACCTCTTCGAGAACTCCCATTGTCGTTTTGCGTCTCGAATCTCCTTCGTCACCCTTCAATGCAGGCTTTGACATCTCAAGATACCAGTCGCATAAATCTCCCCACACAAAATCATATAATCCTCGTGCCGCTGTCCCAATGTCATATGAATCTATCAGCTCACGTACTCTCTTGCACATCTCCTGCGTCCTCGTGAGAATGAATTTATCATGAAGATGAAGATGATTCACATCTATATCATGAACTTCATCATCGAGATTCATTAATGCAAAGCGTGAGGCATTCCACAACTTATTCATGAAGAATCTGTATGTCTCAATTCGTGTCGATGAAAGCAATATATCCCTGCCTTGAACAGACAACGCCGCAAGTGTCATTCTCAATGCATCAGCTCCGTACTTGTCTATCATCACAAGAGGGTCAATCACATTGCCTTTGGTCTTGCTCATCTTCTTTCCATGCTCATCACGAATCAATGAGTGAATGTACACGTCTCTGAACGGAACATCTCCCATGAACTCCAAACCCATCATGATCATTCGTGCTACCCAGAAGAATATGATATCGAACCCTGTTACCATTAATGACGTGGGATAAAAATATTTCAGTTCGGGCTTATCGTCAGGCCAGCCCATTGTCGAGAAAGGCCATAACCCTGAACTGAACCATGTATCAAGTACATCATTATCCTGATGAATATTCGTGCTGTGGCAGTGCTCGCATTCTGACGGGTCATTCTCCGCAACCGTAACATGTCCGCAGTCATCGCATGTCCATGCAGGGATACGATGTCCCCACCATAATTGTCGGGATATGCACCAGTCTCTGATATTCTCCATCCAATTGAAATATGTCTTTTCCCATTGCTCCGGATACCATTTGATTCGTCCGTCTTTCACTGCCTGTACTCCTGCTTCTGCTAACGGTTTTGTCTTCACAAACCATTGTTCCGATAAATACGGCTCAACTGTCGTCCCGCAGCGATGACAATGTCCAACTGAATGCGTTATCTTCTCTGTCTTCACAAGAAGGCCAAGTGTCTCTAAATCCTTTGCTGATTCCTTCCGTGCTTCCTCAATTGTCATTCCCTGATACTTTCCGGCATTCTCATTCATGATTCCCCGCGAGTCTATCACCTGAATCTGTTCGAGATTATGATTCAGTCCAACAAGAAAATCATTCGGGTCATGCGCAGGCGTAATCTTCACACAGCCTGTTCCGAACTCAGGATCAACCATGTTATCCTCAATAATCGGAATTATTCTGTCAGTCAATGGAACTCGTACATGCTTTCCAATTAGGTGCCTGTATTTCTCTGAACGTGGGTGAACCGCTATTGCAACGTCTCCGATTATTGTCTCTGGTCTTGTCGTTGCAACGAGAATATATTTCTCTTCGATGTCAGTTTCAACGATTGGATACTGAACATAATAGAAATTGCCTTCCTTATCATCATACTCAACTTCCAAATCTGAAATTGCAGTTGTACATCTTGGACACCAGTTTACGATATATTTTCCCTTGTAGATTAATCCCTTCTTGTATAACCGAACGAATACTGTACGTACTGCCTTCGATAATCCTTCGTCAAGTGTGAAGCGTTCACGTCTCCAGTCGCATGAATTTCCGAGACGTTTCATTTGTTCGATGATTCGTGAGCCGTAAACCTTCTTCCATTCCCATACGCGTTTAACGAATTCCTCACGTCCCAAGTCGTAACGTGATATTCCATTCTTCGCGAGGTCTTTTTCTACTACGTTCTGTGTCGCAATCCCCGCATGATCCGTACCTGGAAGCCAGAGAACACTATAGCCTTCCATGCGTTTAGTCCTGCACATAATATCCTGAAACGTGTGATCGAATGCATGACCCACATGAAGTGAACCTGTTACGTTCGGTGGAGGAATGACTATCGAGAATGCTCTTGCTTCTGGGTTAATCTCTGCGTTGAAGAGGCCATGTTCAAGCCATTCTGCATACCATTTCTGTTCTATGTTATCCGGTGAATAACTCTTCTCTAAATTTCTGTTTCGTTTCTTTGTCGTCATCTTTTCATCTGCTTTCACAATTTTTTTACTGCCCTCGTTAATTCTTCAACCGCTTCATCTGTCGTCAGCCAGCTCGTGCAGAATCTATATGCTGCTCTTTCATTGTTCAACGGCTGCCATAATTCATATGAAAACTTTTCATTTAATGCTTTGTTCTGTTCATGCGTAAGAATGGGGAACTGCTGGTTAGTATATGAATCTATCAGCATAGGTATATCTGCCTCAGTGAATGCACGTTTAATCTTCATGGCCTGAACATTAGAGTGTCTCGCATTCTCGAAATATAATCCGTCCTCAAAGAGAACCTCAAACTGAATCCCTAACATACGTCCCTTCGCTAACAATCCTCCCTGCTGTTTAATGAGCGTTCTGAAATTCCTAAGATTGAATTTTTTTGCGTCAGGGAATACAACTGCTTCACCGAACAATGCACCGTTCTTAGTTCCTCCGATGTAGAACACATCACAGAGATTCGCAATATCTTCTATTGTCATGTCCGCTGCTTCAGATACAAGTCCTGCTCCTAATCTCGCACCGTCAATGAAGAGTTTCATATTATATTTCTCACAAATTGATTTGATTCGTGCAAGTGAATCTTTCGTGTAGAGAGTTCCGAGTTCAGATGAATATGACACATAGACCATTCCAGGCTGAACCATATGATCATATGTTGGGTCTGCATAGAACACTTCAAGATATTGATTCAAATCTTCGGGGTCAAGCAATCCGTTTCTGCCTTCAATCGAAAGTACCTTATGACCAGTTGATTCTATTGCACCTGATTCATGGACGTTAATATGTCCTGATGAAGCGCATATCACTCCTTCAACGGGACTTAACAGAAATTTTATGACAGTCGTATTCGTCTGAGTGCCTCCTGTCATAAAGAACACTTCTGATTCTGGTTTATGAATCACATTTCGTATGAGTTCCTGTGCATGCTTTGTGTGAATGTCATCACCGTATCCTGAGGTCTGCTCATTATTTGTCTGAATGAGACGCTCAAGTATTCGGGGATGTGCTCCTTCCTGATAATCGGTCTCAAATTTTATTTTGGGCATCAATTCATCTCCTTAATATATTTCTTCACAACTTCAATCACAAAGGTCTGGCAGTCATGGCCGGTTTCAGGGATAAATTCTTCACCAGTCAGCATAGAGTTTGAGATTATGCGCACTCCCAGAAACGGAATGCCGTAAATCCTGCATACCTTAGCCACCGCAAATGTCTCCATTTCCTCGCATGATGAACCGAATTCTTCATGAAAGAATAATATACGGTCACTTCTATTCTCCCATGCGTCAGAGGTTGCTATACGTCCTTCAACAATTTTTCTGTCTGAATATTTGTCCTTCACAGACAACGCTAAAGCCTTCAGTTTTTCATCAACAGGAAGAAATATAATTCTCTCTCCATTCTCATACTCATCGTAAAAATTCATGTCAAGAGGATCTATATAGCGGTAATCAACTCCTTCACCTACTTTTAAAGGATGTGCTTTCCATGCTGAAGAGTTGAAACAGTCTGACGCTATCACAATATCACCGCGCTTCAATTCAGGGTCATGTGCTCCTGCTGTACCCTGATTGATTACTGCACATGGGTTGAATGTCTCAATAGCTAGTGCTGTCGATACAGAAGCGTTTGCCACTCCGCAGCGTGTTACGCTCACTATAACCGGATAATCGTCAATCTTTCCTAAGATATAACGCCAGTGTCCTATGGTGATGTCATGAGACTCATTGAGAGCGGAAATAAAAATATCAGTCTCAACATTCATTGCTCCCTGAAGCACTATAGGGCGTATTGTGCTGTCGTACACAGGCAATGATTCAGCACTGCTCACGAAAAATAACAGTACTGAGAGGATTGTTATTGTTTTCTTCAATGAAAATATGGCTATGGCCTTCTTTCGTTTAAGAGTGAAATCTTTGATATTGTACTACGTTTCCTGTGAACACAAAAAAAGGAGCGTCCGTTAATGAACGCCCCTTTGATTGTATTTGTATTCGTATCAGCTTTCGAGAATCACAAGTGTCTCATATGGTCTCATGATTTTATGTGAGCCTGAGTAATTCCCGATTAAAACCTCGCCTTTGATGTCTACTCCTGAAATCTTTTCGTCTTCACTGCTGAAGTTGCATAACACAACAAGCCTTTGATTATCGAGCCTGCGTTCATATGCAAAGACTTTTTCGTTTCCTGCGTCAAGGAACTTTATGCTTCCCTCTGAGATGATTCGATAATCTTTCCTCAATTGCACGAGCTTCCTATAATAATTCAGAATCGAATCATCATCTGTCTCTTCAGTCTCAACATTGATGCTCTTGTAGTTCTCAGGAATACCCAGCCACGTTTTGCCTTCAGAAAATCCTGCGTTCTTTCCTGCGTTCCATTGCATTGGGGTACGTGAATTGTCTCTTGCACGATTGGCAAGAACATTCAACGCTTCAGATTCAGAACTGCCTCGCTCAAAGAGAATATGATAGTAATTTATCGCTTCAACATCATCATATTCATCAAGCGATTTGAAGTGCGCGTTTGTCATTCCGAGTTCTTCACCCTGATAGATATACGGCGTACCTCTCAGCATATGTACGAATGTTCCGAGCATCTTCGCTGATTCTTTCCAGTACTGCCCTTCATCACCGAACCTTGAGACTATTCGAGGCTGATCGTGATTGCACCAGAAGACAGCGTTCCAACCTCCAGCGTTCGACATTCCTTCCTGCCATTCAACAAAGACATTCCGAAGCATTTTGAGGTCAGGAGGCATGAGCGAAAATTTTTCGCCGTTCTTGAAATCAACTTTGAGATGATGAAAGCTGAAACACATGGACATCTCATGATTCTCTGGTCTCGTGTAGCGTATGCTGTTATCGAGCGTTGTTGATGCCATTTCTCCGACAGTTATCATGTCCTCAATGCCCGTATCAGTTACGAGTTCACGAATGTATTCATGCACACGAGGCCCGTCCTTGCAGAAACGTGTTGCACTTCCCGAAGGAAGATGAAGGTCATCAGGTTTAGAGATGAGATTCAGAACGTCAAAACGAAAACCTCCTACACCTTTTGCTTTCCAGAATCGAATCACATCTTTCAATTCTTCACGGACTTTCGGATTCTCCCAGTTCAAATCCGGCTGTTCAGGTGCGAAGAGGTGAAGATACCATTTGCCCAGCTCTGGAACATAATCCCATGCAGGCCCTCCGAAACTTGCAACCCAATCCGCTGGCTTTTCGTCTCTGAAGATGTAGTAGTTCATGTATTCCTCATCACCAGCAAGTGCACGTTTGAACCATTCATGCTGATTAGACGTATGATTGAACACCATATCGAACATGAAGCTCATTCCTAATTCTTTTGCCTCTGCAATCATTGCTTCACAGTCTTCCATAGTTCCGAACATAGGGTTAATGTTCCTGTAGTCAGAGACATCATAGCCGTTATCAACCATTGGAGAACAGAAGAAAGGAGTTACCCATATATATTTGACACCGAGCGACTGAATATATTTCAGCTTTGAACGTATGCCATTCAAATCACCAATGCCGTCGCCGTTTGAATCACAGAAGGATTTAATGTAAATCTGATAGACCGTACTGCTCTTGTACTTGTCCAGCATTATTATTCCGCCTTTGCAATTACATTTTCACCAGCGGAGACATCAAGCCCCGAATTGAAATCGAAAACTGTATAGTTCGCTGTGTTCGTGATTACCATTATCGTTGTGAGAGGATGACCTGCCGCTTTAATCTTCTCATGGTCAAACGTAATTAATTTCTGTCCTGCCTTTACACGTTCGCCTTCTTTCACGTGAATCGTAAAGCCGTCTCCTTTCATCTCAACTGTATCAAGTCCAATGTGAAGAAGAACTTCAATTCCGCTCGGCATACTCAGACCTATTGCGTGATTACTGCCTTCCATTGTCTGCTCAACAAGTGCATCAACAGGAGAGACAAGAACGTTATCTGTAGGTTCAATTGCGAGACCGTCACCTAAAACTTTTTCTGCGAATGTTGCATCAGGAACTTTATCGATAGCGATTGTTTTTCCCGATAAGAACGCTTTGAATTCAACGGGAAGATGTTCAGCTTTTGCTCTGGCTTCGAGTTCTGACTGTCTTACTTCTTCATTCGTCTCTGCTTCGATGCCTTTCTTCTTGCCGACGACATATGTCAGTGCGAAGGGTACAGCTACAGCAATCAGCATGCAGATTGCGAACCATGCTATTGAGCCTGGCTTAATCGAAAGTATACCGGGAAGACCTCCTACACCGATTGCACTTGCTGTTACACTTGTTGCTGTGCTTATGATTCCTGCTATGCATGATCCGATCATACCGCAAATGAACGGGAAGACATATTTTAAGTTTACTCCAAACATTGCAGGTTCAGTTACTCCGAGATAACATGAAATGCATGAAGGGATATTCAATTCTTTTGCTTTTGCACTTCTTCTCTGAAGGAATATCATTCCGAGAACTGCGCTTCCCTGTGCGATATTCGAGAGTGCTATCATCGGCCATAACATTGTCCCGCCGTAATCCGCAATTAACTGAATATCGATTGCATTGCTCATGTGATGAAGTCCCGTGATGACGAGAGGAGCATAGAAGAAACCGAAGACTGCACCGAAGAGTACTCTGAATGAACCAGATATGCCCGCGTAAACTGCCGCTGAAATCCATGAAGCAATCTGCCATCCTATTGGGCCAAGAACGAAATGTGCAGCCATTACTGCGAACAATAAGCTGAAGAATGGAACAAGAATCATCTGCACAACCTGCGGAATAATTTTCTTGAAGAAGCGTTCAAGATATGCGAGTGTGAATGCCGCAAGCATTGCAGGGAGTACCTGTGCCTGATAGCCGATCATGTTCACCTTAATGAATCCAAAGTTCCATTGATTGATTGTGCCGTTTGCGAGAGCACCTGCAACAGCATAAGCATTAGTGAGCTGAGAAGATACGAGCGTGAGGCCAAGAATGAGACCAAGCATTTCAGTTCCGCCCATTTTCTTCATGATAGTCCAGCAAATGCCTACAGGGATTCCAACATGGAACACTGCCTCACCTAACAGCCAAAGGAAATGATCTACTCCTGCCCAGAACTGACTCTGACTTACGAGCGTTGCGCCTCCGAAAATTTCCATGCTGTCGATTACGTTTCTGAATCCGAGAATTAAACCTCCGACAACGATAGCAGGAATTAAAGGAGCAAAGATTTCTGCGATTGAAGTCATTAAACGCTGAAGGATATTCTGATTCTGTTTCGACATGCTTTTGACTTCTGCCTTTGATACTCCAGATACACCAGAGATTTCTGCGAAGTCTTTGTAGAAGTCAGCAACTTCATTGCCTATGATGACCTGAAACTGTCCTGCCTGAGTGAATGTGCCTTTGACTGAAGGAATTGCATCGATAGCTTTCATATCAGCCTTCTTAGGATCACCGAGAACGAAACGCATTCGAGTGATACAGTGTGATACTGCAACAATATTTTCTTTGCCGCCTATAGCATTGAGTAACTGCTGAGCATCTGATGCGAATTTACCCATGAAACCGCCTCCGTAACAATAAAAATTTTGAGGGAAAAATGAAGTGTATAAATTATAATGCAGAGTATTAATTTTTTTTTCGTTGGAGAGCATTGATGAATATTATTTTTGGTTTAGGTTCTAACTTGGGGAATCGACTTCAGAATTTGAGAGATGCAGTTGAAAGATTGCGTTCATTGGGAAGAATCATGAAGAGCAGTGATGTATATGAAACCTCAGCATGGGGAGGAGTAGTTCAGCCTGATTATCTGAATGCGTGTGTGAGTCTCAAAGCTAAAGATGAATCGCCATTTGAGATTCTGAATCGCATAAAGAGATTTGAATGTGAACTTGGCCGAATTGAATCTGTTCGATGGGGAGCACGTAAGATTGACATTGATATATTACTTATTGATGATTTGATTCTTCATTCTGATGTGCTGAACATTCCGCATGTGAGTATGCCATTGAGATTGTTTGTGCTTGTGCCATTGAGAGACATATTGCCGGATGAATGGAGACATCCGGAGAACGTGAAGAGTATAGAAGAGATGATTGAAAATTTGAAGAATGAAGGAGAACATGTGTTGAGGGTAACGAGTCTGCTATAATAATCTTCACGAGGGAGACCCGGATGAGAAACAGGGCTCATCGTCCAACAGGGAGCTGCCCTGTGGAAGCGAGGTGATCGCACAATGCCTAAGAAGGGCAGAAAGCACACCAGACAGAAACAGCGGCGAGACATCCTTAGCTGGATAACACATCTTGCCGCTGCTATCTACTGGGCTTTGAGGTTAATCTTCCTGCTGTGGGATAGGTACTCCCACTAAGCAAGGGTAACTTCAATTTTGTTTAGGGGTCTGCTAACTCCATCACCGCTACCCCTATTATAGCATAATCACACTCCCAGTTCTGGCATTTCCTCAATTATCCTCACACTCTCAACACTTACCCTCGCAACTTTAGCAATTAACTTCAAAATATATTCAGGCTCTCTGTGTTCAATCCCCCA
>CAJOLN010000016.1 GCA_905235395.1 uncultured Synergistales bacterium | reverse complement strand
TTCAACGGGAGGATAAATAAAATTTCGCCAGCAGAAAAATTTTCGGTTGATGAGATTGGACTTTACATGATGGGAGTGAAGACGGCATGAAAAAATTTATGCTCTCATGTCTCGCAATAATAATCAGTCTGATAGCCGGAGCATTAATCTTATGGCTTATGGACAAAGACCCGATTGCGGCATACATGAATCTGCTTCAGGGTTCAGGTTTAATGCAGAAGGTGAAGTATGCGGGCCGTCAGAATATGTTCACGGACTTCATGAGTTTCATTGATGCGATGACACCGATGATATTTGCGTCTCTGTCAGTTGCGATTGCATTGCGAGGCGGATTCTTCAACATAGGAGTATCTGGTCAGATGATGATCGCCGGATTCATTGCACACATGCTCTCACTGATTGTGCCTTCGAGAATACTTGTGATAGTTGTCGGAGTGATTGCAGGTGCGTTAGTCGGTGCGTTAATAGGGTGGATGCGTTACAGGTTCAATGTGAATGAAGTAGTAAGTTCAATAATGCTTAACTCAACGATAATGTATCTTGTTACGTTCTGCATAAACACGTTCTATGTGAATCCCGTATCGAGACAGAGCAAATCAATAATCGAATCAGCACGTCTGACAATCTCAGGATTTCGCTGGGAGAATCTGAAACTTGATATTGCACTTGCTTTCCCACTCGCGATAATCACGGCCATGTTCCTTCAATGGCTCATTGAGCGCACGACTTACGGATACGAGATGAAAGCTGTCGGACTATCACCGAAGGCGGCATATTACGCGGGAATGAATGTGAATCAAATATCATTTATCACAATGACAATTTCAGGTGCGCTTGCAGGTCTTGCAGGAGTATCATATTTCTGCGGATATTATGCGTCTATTCAGCCTGGCACGACTCCTTCAATGGGATTTGATGCGATTGCGGTATCACTTCTCGGAGGCAATAACCCTATTGGCTGTATATTTGCATCATTCCTTATAACGATAATCTCGAAAGGTTCAGTGTACATGAGTTCAAGACAGAACATTGAACCAGAGATTGCGAGTTTAATTACGGCATTCATATTGACGTTCGCGGCATGTTCAGCGTTTTTAAGCCGAAAGGGGAGAAAGTGATTCATGACAGACATGATAATAATTGACGGATTGAGTTTTGCACTTCCTCTTTTCATAATGGCGGTCGGAGGAATATATAGTGAGAAGAGCGGCATAACGAATCTTGCGCTTGAAGGTTTTCAAGGGTTCGGAGCGTTCACAGGTTCAGTTGCGGTTGTATATCTCACGGGAATATTCGGAAGTACATCGAGCGTTCCATATTATGCTGGTTTCATCTTCGCAGTAATCGGAGGAGGATTATTTGCATTAATTCATGCATTGCTGTGCATAAAGTTCAAGGCAGACCAAGTGATAAGCGGAGTAGTGATGAATATACTTGCTATGGCGATGACGAGTTTTTTGACGAAGAGCATAAACGCATCATTCTTCGGGAATTCAGCGAACAAGTTCATGCTTGGTGCGAGTGCGAGAATAACATTTCCGTATCTGAGTGATATTCCTTTGGCCGGTGCAATCTTCAGGGACATATACCCGTTTGAGATTCTGATTGTGATTCTTGCGGTCATTATGTGGTATGTGCTGTACAAGACGAAATTCGGAATGCGATTACGTGCATGCGGGGATAACCCTCATTCAGTAGATGCTGCGGGAGTGAATGTGTATGCAGTTAGAACAATGGCAGTGTTCATTTCAGGATGTTTATCAGGAATTGCAGGAATGAGTTTTGCATATTCAATCTCTGCGAATTTCTCACCAGACATTTATCTTGGTTATGGTTATCTTTCAATTGCGGCATTAATTTTCGGGAACTGGTCGATACTTCCGTCATTGGCGGCATGTTTGATATTTGGGTTTGCGAGGAGCGGAGGGAGTGCGGTGATAAATGAGCTTGGACTTCCTTCGAGCTATAACGATTTAGTTCGCATTCTGCCTTATGTGCTCACGATGTTATTGCTGGTATTCTTCAGTAGACACAATCACAGTCCGAGAGCATTGGGTCAGATATACGACAAGGGACAAAGATAATGATATGAGAAAGAGAATCCCTCTGAATTGATTCGGGGGGATTATTTTTTGCGCTATAATTATTAGTCATAAAATCCATTTGAAAGGGTGAACAGAATGAAGGCATCACAGCTTGAAGATTTTTTCTGTACATTGCCTGAACCTGATACTTTCGTCGGAAAAAATCTTTATATCTGGGGTATAGGTAGCTTGGCAAAGCTTTATCAGGAAGGTCTTGCGCGTGAAAAGAATTTGAATGTCTGCGGATATACAGTCAGCGAAGGTTATTTAATCAGTAATTATGCATATGTGGGGGGGGGGGTATTTTTACGGAAAGAAAATATTCACTCCTTCAGAAATAGCAAACGATAAAAATGCTTTCATACTTGTTTGCGCATTCAATACGGAAGCCGTAAGTAAAATTTTTTCTGAACTCAATTCCCTGAACATAAAACACTGTCATATTGATGCGGCAGTTTTCAGCTTGCATAAGAATGAATTGCGTCGTGTCTTTGATATTCTTGATGATGAACGCTCTCGTGATATTTACCTGACTCTGCTCAAGTATAGAGCAAGAGGTGAATTCCTTGTTGAAGGTTGTACATCATGGGATCACTCGTTCGTTAATCCTGCGTTCCAGAATTACAACAGTCAAGATGTGTTCGTAGATTGCGGAGCGTTTGTAGGAGATACAATTGAACGATTCATATGGCAGCATGGAGGAACATTGAAACGTATCATTGGATTTGAACCTGATGAAAAGAATTTCCGTGCGCTTGAAAAAAGAGTGAGGCGTTTGCGTGAAGAATGGAACTTCAGCGATGAAGCAATCAATGTGTATCCTTATGCTGTGGGTGAAAAGTCTTCTATGTCATATTTCAGGAGACATAGTGAAGTTGGTGTAGGTTCATCAATTGTGAGTGAAGCAGACGAGAAAACAATAGAGGTCAAAACTGTAGCTATTGATGATTTCATGACGGAAAAATTTACGTTCCTGAAGGCAGACGTTGAGAGCTACGAATACAAAATGCTTCTCGGAGCATCAAAGAGTATAGCAAAGTGGCATCCAAGACTCGCAATATGTATTTATCATAATGCAACAGATTTCTACTCAATTCCTCTTCTGGTGAAAGAGTTATGTCCTGAATATAAGCTCATGATTCGTCATCATCTTGTGAATATAACCGAAACACTTCTTTATGCTTGGTAACTTTCAGAATGAACAAAAAATCCCCCCGCATAATAACGAGGGGGACAATTTTCATTCCGTGATTAAAATCTCGGCATAATAATCCGGGTAACCTGCATCAAACCTTCGCTTGAATTCAGCATATTTATCACGTCCAAATTTCTTTGAGTGAATTATCTTTCGACCGTTAATATAATCGTTGAACAATGCGTATCCAGAATCAGACAGTGAACCTTTATATGTCTTCAGGACAATAACAGCTCCTTCATGCTCGCTTATCTTATCATGCCATTCTGAATCACCTAATGCATCAATCACCTTGAAGCCGAGCCTCTTAACGTGATAATCGAACACAGGATTATGCGACAGAATAACATATTTCTCAGTGTCATAGTTCTTCATGAATTCAATCATCTCACCGTAAGGAGTGTTCCATGTTCCTCGTGTTGTGTCTGTATGATTCATTACGTTGAATATGCCCCATGAATTGCCAGCTATATATAACGCTAAAACTATGAGCTTGAGATTTCTGGATATGATTCTCGAAAACGTATCAGCAAGAAAATTCCCGTGAACTGCAGAAAGACTCACATAGTTTCGTATCTTTCCTCCTATGCCTGACAGAATCATTCCTGTATATGAGAGCATGAAGAAACCGTTTGTGTAACTTGAAGATACAGCTTTGATGTTCATGATGAAGGCGAGAAATAGAATCGTGTTTGCGATAATGAGAATCAATCCTGGAATTGAGAGAGGCATAACAGCATGACTTAATAGAAAATGATGACCTCCTCCTATGAATGAGGCCATGAATGAATACACTTCACCTGATTTTGCGGCAGGATAAAGCACTGTCAGACACAAATATATCTGCCTTGATACGAACAATACTGACAACAAACCGAAGCATAATATAACTCTGTATTCATCGCGCAGATTTTTCCGCCTCTGGAACAATAACAATATGAACGATACCAGAATCATGATTGCAGCATTAGATTCAATATAGAACATCAGAGATGCTGTGATGAAATATATTCCCCAGAAGAGATTTTTGCGTGCGCCTATGAATTTCGGAGGTGAGAATAGCATTCCCATTATGCAGACCAGAGGGAAGAAGTATGTGTACCACCGAACACTTGTACACCACAAAATGAGATTAGGATTCAGACACATGAAGACATATGCAAAAATCACTGTGAGAATGTCATTCACTCCTGCAATCACGATATAACGCCAGAACAGCCACACAGATAATGCCGAGATAACAGCACCGAATACCCTGACGATATTCCAGCTTCCGAAAATTTTTATGAGTGCATAGTTTATGATGTATGACCCTAACGGATGAATATCGAGAAATTTTCCGCTCAAATGTTCGGAGACTAATTTATATGCAGAACTGTAACTTTCAATGTGATTCAGATTGAACATTTCATCATCGTAGCCGTAACTGTTGTATGCGGTGAACGAAAATAACAGCAGAGGAAGAAGAAGACTTGCAATAAGAAGCAGGCCATGTGATTTATGCATGAGTATCAATCTCCTTTCTGAGCCTGATGAAATCTCTGACTGCATTCATTCCTATCCTGATGATTTTCATGATATTAATCGAGTTCACACCGCCCTGTCTTGGCCTGAAGGTTATATCCCTGAATGTGATTCGTTCATGGAAGTATGCAAAGTATGTCGTAAGCATTGCATTCGGAAGATTGAAATCATTTGGGAGCTTTGAGATATATTTTTCGACAAGAGAACTCTTCATCAATCTGAAGGGTGCATTTGCATCAGATACTTTCACTCCGAAAATAATTCTCAGAAGGAAGCATAGTACCTTCTCAACGAATTTTCTTTGTGCACCGTCTCCGCGTACTGGCCTGCTGCCTATGACTGCATCATAATCATTGCGTAATTTCCAGAACGATTCAAACTCTGACGCTGAAGTCTGACCATCTGAATCAGTCTGAAAGATATAATCTGCTCCGTGTTCTATTGCATACCTGTAGCCGGTTAGAACTGCAGAACCATGACCTCCATTTTCTTTCGCGATTGGCTGAAGGAGTTTGCGTGTTCGCGATAAGTCTTCGAGAATTGAAAGTGTATCATCTTTGCTTCCGTCATCAATAACTACCAGACGTGATGAATCATTTGCATTATGTTTCTCAATTACGGGATACCATTCTTCGATTATATGTGATATATTTATAGATTCATTGTAGGCGGGAATTATGATGTAAAGCGAAGACAAGTATTGCTGTGAGCTGTGAGCTGTGAGCTGTGAGCTGTGAGCTGTGAGAATTATATTGGTCATTATTCAACTTGTCAAATCCTTTCTGAAATTTATTGAGTGCAAAAAAATCCTCCCGCAGAATTTCACGAGAGGATTTAAATTTTTCTCTTACGCTGAAACTATCTCTTTTATCTTCATCAGTCTGCTTAATGTCGATCTGTCCTGTTCATCAAGTTTCATGCTGATGTAGCGAATCGTCTCAACAAGATTCGGAATCATTACGTACTCTAACGCATTAACCCTTCTTCTTGTTCGTTCAATCTCGCCTGCCATTAGCCTTATCGCTTTTTCCTCAGCAGCAAGATGAAGTAGTCTCAGAATCAATTCACTGAACTGTTCAAGCGCAGCGTCAAGCAATAACGGGACATTAACGAAACCATAATTGACCGGATTACCCTCCTGTTTCACATCGTATTCTGGAACCATAACACTCATCGTATTATGCCATTGAACACTCAGCGTTGACTTCGCACCAGGAAAGATTAAAGCCTGTTCAAGAATTTCAGGTGTAGTCTGTGCCCTCGAAAGTACAAATGTTCCATAGCACTCCGCAAGTTCCTTCTCGACTGCCTCCCGCAATTCCTTTCCTGCTCTTGCCTTCTCAAGGAACGCTTTAATCAGTGCATCCTGCTTATCCTTCAGGAGTTTGTGTCCTCGTTTCGCAACTGCTAATCTCTTCTTGAGCCTCGACAGCTCCATTCGGTTTGGATTGACGTTGATGCGTGCCATCTGTCAAAACCTCCCCCTTTAAGCGTCGCCTTTATTCAGCAATGGCTTCAGATACTTCTCGATATAAGCGTCTCTGATTCTCTTGAGTTCCTTCACTGGAATCATTGTGAGCAAATCCCAGCCCAGTTGTAACGTCTCATGAATCGTTCTGTTCTCGTACTCGCCCTGACGAATATATTTGTCTTCGAATACACTTGAGAATTTAGCAAACGCTTTATCCTCATCAGACAATGCACCTTCACCCAAAATTACCGCAAGCTCTTTAGCTTCTTTTCCTCGCGCGTAAGCTGCAAACAATTGGTTCATGAGGTCAGCATGATCTTCACGTGTCTTGTCTTTGCCGATACCTTTATCTTTCAGTCGTGATAATGAAGGCATGACATCAACAGGCGGATATATTCCCTGTCTGTGAAGAGAACGGCTCAAAATGATTTGGCCTTCTGTGATGTAACCAGTAAGGTCTGGAATTGGGTGTGTCTTGTCATCTTCAGGCATCGTTAGAATCGGAATCTGTGTGATACTTCCGCTCTTGCCCTTCAATCTTCCTGCACGCTCATACATTGTCGCAAGGTCAGTGTACAAGTAACCAGGATAACCGCGTCTGCCGGGAACTTCTTTACGTGCCGCAGAAATTTCACGAAGAGCCTCGCAATAGTTCGTTAAGTCCGTGAGAATAACGACAACATGCATGTTGCATTCAAACGCAAGATATTCCGCCGCTGTCAGTGCGATACGTGGAGTTGATATTCTCTCTATTGCAGGGTCATCCGCAAGGTTGATGTACAGAACTGTTCGCTGAAGTGCACCTGTCCTTCTGAAGTCTTCCATGAAGAATGACGCTTCTTCAAACGTTATGCCCATTGCCGCAAATACAACCGCAAAATCTTCATGGCCGCTGATAACCGTTGCCTGTCGTGCAATCTGTGCCGCCATTCTGTTATGTGGAAGTCCTGACGCTGAGAATATCGGAAGTTTCTGACCTCTGACCATTGGGTTCAATCCGTCGATTGTAGATATACCCGTCTGAATGAATTCTGAAGGGAAATCACGCGAGAACGGGTTCATAGGCATTCCGTTAATGTCCAAATTCTGCTCTGCGATTAACGGCGCTCCTCCGTCAATTGGTTCGCCTCTTCCATTAAAAACTCTTCCGAGCATATCCTTTGACACAGGAAGCGTTAAAACTTTGCCAACGAATCTAACTTTTGTGTCTTCATTCTCAATTCCTGATGTACCCTCGAAAACCTGTACTAATGCTCTATCCTTCTCAATCTCAAGTACACGTCCTCTTCTCTTCTCGCCGTTGCCTAATGTGATTTCAACAAGCTCATCGAATCTTACATCAGAAGTCTTCTCGACCATCATCAACGGGCCGGATATGCTTGATATTGTGCGATACTCTCTAGGCAGCATTGCTATCACCTCCGACAGGGACTATGCCGTTAATCTGCTCCTTGATTGTGTCTTCGAGCTTGTCTATCTGGCCTATATCTTTTTCTTCGAGATAACGCATTCTCGCAATCTGTTCACGTACAGGAAGGTTAAATAATTTATTCATCGGTGCATTCTTGTGAAGTGCATCAAGTCCTGCATGGTGGAAATTCACAATCGTCTTCAACATCTTGAACTGCTTATCCATTGACGCATACGTATCAATCTCATGGAATGCATTTTGATGCAAGAAGTCCTCGCGCAATGATTTTGCTGTTTCCATTACCATACGTTCATCACGTGAAAGCGCATCGATTCCTACGAGCCTTACGACTTCGTTCAACTGTGCTTCCTGTTCAAGAAGGCTCATTGCTTCAACTCTAAGGCTTGTCCACTGGTCATCAAATTTCTCATCCCAATACGGATCGAGTCTCTCAGTGTAAAGTGAATAGCTGTTAAGCCAGTTAATTGCCGGGAAGTGTCTTTGATAGGCCAAGTTTGCATCAAGTCCCCAGAAGACTTTCGTAACTCGTAACGTGTTCTGCGTAACAGGTTCAGATAAGTCTCCGCCGGGAGGTGATACTGCCCCGATAACCGTAATTGAACCTTCGCGTCCTTCTTTGCCGTTCACGATACATCTTCCGGCTCTCTCATAGAAGCTCGCAAGACGTGTACCAAGATACGCAGGATAACCTTCTTCACCGGGCATTTCTTCAAGTCGTCCTGACATCTCGCGCAATGCTTCCGCCCACCTTGATGTACTATCTGCCATTAATGCGACCGAATAACCCATATCACGATAATATTCAGCTAATGTGATTGCCGTGTATACACTTGCTTCACGAGCAGCAACGGGCATGTTCGATGTGTTAGCGATGAGTGTTGTACGCTTCATCAATGGCTGACCTGTCTGCGGGTCATCAAGTTCAGGGAACTCAAGCAAAACGTCTGTCATTTCGTTTCCTCGTTCACCGCATCCTACGTACACAACTATCTGTGCCTGTGCCCATTTCGCGAACTGGTGCTGTATAACCGTCTTTCCTGAACCGAACGGGCCGGGTACACATGCAGTGCCTCCGAGTGCAACAGGGAAAAATGCATCAACTACACGCTGTCCTGTCGTCATTGGGACGTTTGGAGGAAGACGGCGGGCTACTGGTCTGGGTTTACGGACTGGCCAACGCTGAAGCATTTTCACTTCATATTTCGTTCCGTTGTCATCTATTACCGCAATGACATCTTCAACTGTATGATCGCCCTTCTCGATTTTGCTGACTTTGCCTTTGACACCATAAGGCACCATGATTCTATGTTCTACAACTACGGTCTCTTGAACCACGCCGAGAATATCTCCTGCAATCACGTCATCTCCGACCTTAACTTTCGGATTGAAATTCCATTTTTTGCTTCGGTCTATTGCAGGCACACTAATTCCTCTCGAAATGTAATGACTTTTCGCCGCCTTCTCGATTAGTTCAAGCGGTCTCTGTATTCCGTCATAGAACTGCTCAATAATTCCCGGCCCAAGTTCAACGCTTAAAGGCTCTCCCATTGAGACGACTGGTTCACCTGGCATTAATCCCGATGTCTCTTCATAGACCTGAATTGATGCCTTATCACCATTCACCTCTAGTATTTCACCAACGAGGCCAAGTTCGCCTATATGCACAACGTCCTGCATACTTGCGCCTTCCATGCCGCCAGCAACTACAAGAGAGCCGGAGATCCTCTCTATTACTCCTTTAATTTCTTTTTTCTCAGGCATTTTTATAATCTCCCGCCTCCGAATTTTTTTCCTTCTTCAACTTCTTTTATCTTTCCGCAAATATATCCATACCGACTGCCTTCTCTACACTGCCTCTTATCGATGCTAGTCCCGCACCTGTTGCACCAGACGGGCCAGGTACAGGAAGAACGCTCGTAGGATATTTATCGTTTATCTCTTCTACTTTGTCTGTGAACTCGACAAACAAATCTTCCTGAATGAATACGACTGCATAATCTTCTTGCGCAAGTTTCTCAAGCACACTCTCAAATGTGTTCCGCGTCTCTGGAGTTAATATAACGCTCCGAACTCCGACAGCCTGAAAAGGTAATGCCATTTCATAATATCCAACAGCCGCCATTGGTTTGCTATCTGCCATTACTTCAGAAGCCTCCTTCCAAATTCACGGTCTAATCCTCCAGCTACACATACAAGTGCAACCCGCATATTTCTTGCTTCAGCTTCCTTAGTGAGAAGATAGAGCAGTACATTCGCAGGTGAATCCATTGAGTATTTTGCTCTCTCAAGAACTTTCATGAGGTAATCATCAAGAGCCTTCGACACATCGGACAATGCCGCTTTCATGTCGGACTGTTCATTCAATGCACCAAGTACTGAGCCTATGTCCGTGTACGATAATATTCTGCTCCATGTCTCCTGAGGTTCATTGAGGAGCCTGGCCATGTCATCAGCTCTGATTGTTCCGCCGTCATGGAAGAATGGAAGTGCCTTCGACGAATCATATTTCATTCTCGCGAGACGTACTGCACTGCGTAAATTCTCCGCATCAATTTTGAATTTCACCCATTGAATCACATCGGGCATCTTCAAACTCTCTGCGACATTCAGCATTGCCTTGAACATCTGATGATCCAGCAATAACTCTACAGCCTGTGCATTCTTCGTTGAATCCCATAACTGCCAGCACTGCGGAATAACATCAGTCAGTCCGTAAGGCAGGAAACCATACTCTTCCGTCTCAATTGCATTCGTAAGTTCTTCTGTGTCTATCGTTCCGAGCTTCGAGAGCAAATCATAACGTCTTCCTTCAGTGTCTCCTCCTCTGACCTTAAACAGTCCCTTCAAGAGAACCTTCACGTTATGGAAGTCATAAGGCAGTCTGAATATCGTCAGCAATTCTTTATCAGGCACAAATTTTTCGAGTTCCTCACATGTCGCGAGTATCTCTGAATCTATTGCCTTGTCGAAATTTGCTGAGCCAGTAAGCCATTGCGAATATGACGTTTCACCAAGTGCCTTCAATGCTTCATCAATACCTGCACTATCTATCAGGCGCGAAAAGAAAGCTGAGTCCAGTATGTGATTTTCCATACCCCGCAGTCTTGATACGGCGTATATGTAACTCACCCTGAATGCACCTCCTTACGCAAATAACCGTTTCACTACTTCGGTCTCAATGTCAGTTCTCGCGTCAGCTATCAGCATTTCCCATGAACAATTGGTGTCTATTCTGTCATTTCTGAGAATGAATCCTCCTGCTATGGGCAGCTTCTCCTGTGAGAGCGTGAGTGATGTATTATGCGAGGCGTTATATCCGTCAAGCCAACGCTGATCCAAATGCTTCTCATTATTTCCGACAAACACAACTTCCTTGCCGGTAACGACTGCTTGAGCCATTAGTTTATCTGCAAACGTAACGTACTTATCTGGTGCCATTTCGACCATTTGCTTAAGTGATGCATCGAACGCTTCACCAACGAGACGCTGACGTGTTCCCAAATCAACGCGTTTCGCATCAAGTTCCGCAACTATCTCACGTCGTCTCAAAACTTCAGGCTCTTCTTTTGCAAGACGTGCCGCATATGAATCCTGTACCGTTTTGATTTCGGCGTTGACCTTTCGGCTTATCTCGCGTACTTTCTCGTCATTCTCCGCTTCTATTGCTTTTATCTGAGCCTGTGAATCGGCTTTGATCTTCGCTTTTATATCAGCAAGTGCCATTATCAACACCTGCCCCGTTTAGCCTACCTGAACTCCCATGAGCATTAATATACTCGTAAGAAGTGCAAGAACCGCGTAGGTCTCAACCATTGCAGGAAGAATTATCGCTTTACCCATTGCTTCGGGCTTCTTTGAGATCATCTGAATTGATGCCGCTGATGTCTTGCCCTGCCAGATTGCTGAGTACCAGCCTACAACCGCTATCGGAAGGCATGACGCTAAAATCTGAAGTCCCTGATTCCATGTGAGATCAACTGCACCTGCTCCTCCGAGAAGGCCAAGTTTGTTGAGAACAAAGAATGCTATAAGAAGTCCATAAATTCCCTGTGTTCCGGGAAGTGCCTGAAGAATTAAGCATGAGCCGAATTTATTGGGGTCTTCTGTCATGACTCCTGCTGCTGCTCCGCCTGCTACACCGATTCCTATTGCTGATCCGATTCCAGCAAGGGCCGCCGCCAAAGCTGCCCCAAATAACGCAAGTGAAAGACCTAACATTTGTATTTACACGTTCCTTTCAAATAATAATATTGCAAAATTTTACGCCTTCACATTAACGAATTCCTGTGAGAGCGTTAACGGGGTGAACGGTTCGCCGCCTCCCGAATAAAACTTTCCGAAAAATTCAACATACTGAAGTCTCAAAGGATGAACGAATGAACCAAGTATGTTAATCGCAATGCTGAAGATATGTCCGCCTACGATAACGACAATCGCAATCACCCAGCCTACATATGGAATATCCGCAGCAAGTCCGCCTAAAAGATTGATGACCATTCCGATAACCGCAGAACCAAATCCTAATGCCAATAATCTGCTGTAACTCAGAATGTCTCCGAGATATGACGTTGAGCCATAAAGAGCTAAGAAACCATTGATAATTTTCTTGAAGAAATTCGGTTCACCTTTGCCCGCATACAGGAAGATTATCACTGCTCCAAGTCCTGCCATGCCCTGCCCTATCTGCACAAAGTGAGGCGGAAGCATTCCTCCCAAACCTACACCGAATAAGCATAAGCCGACAATCAATAAGAACCATGATATATCGTTCCCAAGTGCATTGATGAACTCACCATGTCTCAGC
This sequence comes from uncultured Synergistales bacterium, assembly GCA_905235395.1. Lineage (GTDB taxonomy): Bacteria > Synergistota > Synergistia > Synergistales > Aminobacteriaceae > JAFUXM01. The sequence goes on along the minus strand of CAJOLN010000016.1, from coordinate 9,088 downwards.
TTGTCGTATGCCGCTATGAGCAATCCAAACATAAGATGAATCACTCCGAGCAATAACGATATGCCTAATACCTGCATCGGATTAGTCATCGGGTCAACAAGCATAAGTGAATTCTTCAAAGGAATTAATACAGGTACAAAGCTGTCAATGAAATTCCCGAAGAATGAACCTGATATGACACCGTAAATGAATGTCGATACAGAGCAGAACAAAAACAGCCTTATGAATTCCTTTACGCCTGACGGAATCTTCTTGTACTTCCTGAAGACATAAAGAATCGTACAGAAGACAACAATCGCATAACCTGCATCACCTAAGCACATTCCGAAGAATATCCAGAAGAATGGTGCAAGCAATGGAGTAGGATCAATTCCTCTGTAAGTCGGCGATGAATATAACTCCGTCAAAATGTTGAAGGGTCTCACCGTGTTTCCGTTATTCAATAACGATGGAGGCTCATCATCAGGCGCAGGATTACTCATCACTAATTCTATGTCCGTGCTTATCTCTTCAATCTTCTGTTTCAGTTCATCAGCTTTCGATGTCGGAACCCAGAACTTAGTCAGCATTGTGCAGTCAGTCTCGTAACTTCTTGCCATTTCGTTATATCGTCCTGAGAGACTCACATAATAATCTGATAGTTTCTGCACTGTCGGAACATATGTATCTGCTGCTTCAGAAATTTTTGCTGAGAGTTCCTGCTCTTTTGCTTCGAGTTCCGTTATCGAGGCTGAATATTTTTCTTTCTCCTCGTCTACTGTACCAGTGAACACCGAAGGCACATCAATTATGGAGAGACCATTCTTAGCGCATAACTCACGCACTTCTGATTCAATACTGCGCGAGTAAATCAATGCAGCGTATACTTCCTGTGCTTTGTCTTTCTCATTGTACGGAGCAATCACAAGTTCCGTTTCCTGTGAATATTGCGAGAAATCACCTAACACCGCTCTGAACCCGTTGACGTTCTCAGCCTTCAGTGTTCCTACAAGACCTGTAAGTGTACGAGTTCCTTCTGTGATAACTGAGAGAGGGTACTGGAAGAATCCGAGTGATGAAAGCAGAGACACATTCATTCTTGCCTCAGAGAGTTTCATACGCACATCTCCAGTTTCATGTTCAATCCCGCGAACCTGTTCGCATATCTTCTTCAAATCCGTCTGTGATGATAGTTCAGCAAGCTCCGGCATCGTAACTTCAGGACGTTCACCTAACATTCTGTCGAGCGCAGGTATTGGGTCAACATAATGAGGGGTAAGCGTTCTTGAAAGATAACGTATATCTGAGAGCTTATCATCTGTCTGGGATATTAGAGCTTCAATTTCAGATGGAGGTGCAGAGTTTTCTTCAGCAGTTGAGATTATCTGACATGCTCCTGATTCCTGAAGTGCCGCAGCTATTTCCTCGTGTACGGATTTGTGATAATACAGTTCCGCTTTTTTAAGCCTGGCTACTCCCATATCTTTTTATCACCTCTTCCGTTATGAATGAAGCAGCTGCCGAAATTTTTCCTTTGTGCTTTTCGTAAAAGGCTTTTGCTTCCGATTCACGCTTCGATAACACTGCCTTAGCTTTTGTTTCTGCTGCCTCTTCTGCTCTGCGTATCTTGTCTCTGAATTGACGTGCCGCATTCTGACGCGCTTCCTTCAATGAATTCTCTGCGTCTGTACTTGCACGATTGAGCTTCTTGGCCGCATCCTCTTTGGCTTTCTGTACAGCATTGGCCGCCTGAATCTCTGCTGATTTTATCTCAGCTATCGTTGGGTTGTCCGCCATTGTCGTACTCACCTCCCATTCTTGTAATTTAGTATTGAATTATGTTGAAACAGTCTGAACGAAAATAAATTATACATAAATTTTTCGCGCGTTCAACTCTAAAGCACAAGGCAGGTAATATAATCTACAAATAAGGAGATGAACTTAAATGAAGATTTTATTATTGATACTTTCAATTTTTTCTGGTTCATGCGTATATGTGATTCAAAAAATGAATTCAAGACATGAAATTGAACTTGCTGCTGTGATTGAAGAGTCAAAAGCACGAGAGAAGAAACAAGAATCCGAAGAGATTGCGAGACTGAGAGAGTCAGAACATGCTGCTGTGATCGCAAGAGTGAAAGCAGAGAATGAAGCCGAATCATTAAAAGCAGAAAAAGAAAGTGAAGCTGAGACCGCGAGACGATATAAGAGTCAGTTAGACGCATTGAGAAAAGAGAATGAGACACTGAAAGCTGAAGTTGCGAGACTGAAGAATAAACTTGATAACAGTCTTGTGAGAATTGCCAATCCATTTAAGCATTAACATACCAAGGTTATAGTATAATTTCTTTAATCCAAGTCTCAGAAGGTGAACATAAAATGCCTACAGAATCTACATTATTACGTTTATGGAATGACAGCGCGGCAGCTTTTGCCAGTTCAGGCTATGCAATCTTCGATATAGAAGCTCAGATTTTGTGCATGATGGTGCTGACGATTTTATTTTTGAAGAAGCAAAATTCTTCAGACCAGACAGAATCACAATTAATATGGAGCAATATGTTATTCGTACAGATATTATATTTCCTGTCTGAAATTTTCAGAGTCCTCATTGATATACGTGTTCTCCCTAACGGCATGGCAATTCAATATACGGTAGCGGCTTTGAATTTCGGGTTATTCAGCTTTATCTGCGTTTTGATGTTCATATACACTGAGACATATCAGAAATCCACACTGCTTGATAGTTTAAGACATAAAATTTTTCTGATATTGCCTTTTGCATTTAACGTTTTCAATCTTATAGTCTCTCCTTATGCGAAAACCTTCATGTATTTTTCAGATTCATCGTCACTGGAAAACGGATTTCTCTTCCCGTTAATGGTATTCATCAATTTATCATATCCTGTTTCAGCCGTTATACTTGCCCTGCTGAGACGTAAACGAATGGGGAAATACGAACGTGATAATGTATCAATCATGACGATATACCCTGCCTTCTTTCTCATATGCAGTCCGGTTCAGGCACTCAACTGGAAATTGCCGATTCTATGCTACGCTGTCATGATGTCTGACATCTTCGTTTACATCAATTATGCTGACAGTCTCGTATCTGTAGACCCTCTGACAAACATACCAAACAGGAACGCATTAATCAGATATTTATCCGAGAAACTTAAATCAGGAAACGTTGAGAATCTTTATGTGTTCTCCGTTGATGTTGATGATTTAAATTCTATCAATGCAAATTACGGCAGATCTGAAGGAGACAGAGCACTCACAGTGACAGCAGAGGCTTTAGATAAATTCAAGAATCATGAACACGAATGCTATATATCAAGATATTACGGTGATGAGTTCATAATCACTGCGGACATAAACGATGAAGAAGAGCTTGAACTATTTGTTGAGCATATAAGAAATTACGTCAGCAATGCTGTTATGTCTAAAGGTCTGCCTTACTACCTGAGAGTGAACATAGGATACGCACACTATGAGAAGTACGGCAAGACAGAAACGATTGCAGGATTAATTGATAAAGCCGACAGATCGATGAATGAGAACAAAGAACAGCGGAGTATGCAACTTATGTGACGGAAAGCACAAAAATAAAAATCCCCCTGCCGTTTAAAGACAGAGGGATAAAATTTATGATCAGACTTTTATGATTTAAGCGTTAGCTCCGCATTTCACATCAGAATAATCATCGCTGTTTGTGAGAAGCAGAACTACTGTATCAGGATGTCCCGCCTTTTTGATTTTCTCGCGGTCAAACTTCATGAGCTTCTGTCCCTTTGTAACTTTGTCGCCTTCCTTCACAAAGTCCTCAAAGCCGTCGCCTTTCATCTCAACCGTATCAACTCCAACGTGAATCAGAACCTCCATGTCATTAGCTCCTGAAATTCCGATTGCATGTTTGCTCTCAGCGACCGAAGAAATCTCGCCGTCAACTGGAGCGTATACATACTCATCATCAGGCTGAATCCCAACGCCCTGACCGAGTGTACCTGCCGCGAATGTAGGATCAGGAATCTCTGTGTATGGTATAACCTTTCCTGCTGTGCACTGTGCAATCTCTCCTGCTGATGATGATATTACCGTTCCGAACTCCATAACTTTCTCAGGCATTGCTTCAGGTGCGGGTGCAGGTGCTGCTGCTGCTTCTTCAGGTTTCTCTTCATGCCACATAATCCATGAAAGTACGAATGCTACTCCTCCTGAAAGTGCAAGAAGTATCGTGTACTGAACGGGCTGTGCAATGGTCAGATAACCAGGAATTCCCGTTACACCGTATGCTTTTGCTCCGATACCTGAGAATGCTCCGTAGAATGCTCCGATTGTTCCGCCGATCATACCTGCAATAATGGGCTTGAAGAAACGAAGGTTAATTCCGAAGATTGCAGGCTCAGTGATTCCGAGTGCCGCTGATAATGATGAAGGAATTGCTACTACTTTTGTTCTCTGCTGTCTGGCCTTGAAACCTACTGCAAGACATGCTCCGAACTGTGCAAAGTTTGCCGCGCTTGCAATTGGCATCCATGTATTAAGTCCTCCTTCTGCGAGCATTCCTGCTTCTATGACGTTGTACATGTGGTGAAGTCCCATGACGACCGTCCAAGGATAAATTGCCGCCATAACCGCTGAACCTATTGAGTTCTTAACGAGTATCTTTGCTCCGGCAAGTACCCATGATTCTAACTGTGAGAATATCGGCCCAATGATCGTGAACGTCAGGAAGGTTGTAACTAATACTGTTGTGAAAGGAACTACAAAGAGGTCAATCATTTCAGGCGTATGCTTGTGTAACCATTTCTCAATTGCACACATTAACCACACTGCAATTATGACGGGGATAACATGGCCCTGATAACCTACTTTCTGAACACTCACAGTGAAGTTGAGAAAGTTGAAGTTCCATGTAGGAATTGATTCAAGCGTACCGACTACCCATGCATTAACGAGATTTGCGTGAATCATGGCCAAGCCGATAACTGCTCCTAAGAACGTGTTGCCTCCGAAGACACGTGCCGCTGAAATTGCAACGATAACAGGAAGATATGCGAACGCCGTGTTAGCTACCATGTCGAGGAAGTCATACCATGATGTACTTGCGAACTCTGGATAGACTTTGCCCATTGCCTCAACGAATCCCATCATGAGACCTGATGCAACGATTGCAGGCAGAATCGGTACGAATACATCGCCAATAGCCTTGAGCATTCTCTTCCATAACGGTTGACCTGCCGCAGCCGCAGCTTTGACATCATCCTTTGTTGCTTCAGTCATGCCGGTTACACTCAGGAACTCCGCATAGACTTTGTTGACCGTTCCTGTTCCAATGATGAGCTGTAACTGTCCGTTGTTCTCGAACATTCCCTTCACGCCGTCAACATTCTCAAGGGCTTTCTTGTCTACCTTGCCGTTGTCCTTGATGACAAGACGAAGACGTGTTGCGCAGTGTGCAGCCTGAGTGATATTCTCGCGGCCACCGATGTGTGAAACGATTTCCTCAGCACATTTACGATAATCCAGTGCCATAAAATAAAACCTCCTGTAAATTAGATTAAATGTAAATCTTCAAACGCCTTCGCAAGTCCGTCATCACTCACTGAGGGACATACTATGTCAGAGAGTTTCTTCAGAGCTTCCGAACCGTTTGCCATACAGACACTTGTACCTACTGTCTGTATCATCTCAAGGTCATTCATGCTGTCTCCGAATCCAATTGTATCCTCAATCGGAACATTGAATTTCTCAGCAATGATCTTCACGCCTAATCCCTTATTGAAGCACTTATTGATGATTTCACCGTTTATGCAGTGTGATTCAGAACCGCCTACTTTGACTTCCTGCATCACAAAGTTGAAGTCGTCTCCGAGTGCAGCTTTTGCCTTGTCGAGCTGTTCCATTTTGGTGCACATGATTACAACCTTATAGACTGGTGAACCGTCATACTGGCTCATGGGTTTAATGCCTAAATTTTCAGATAATGCTTTTCTCCAGCGTTCAATCTCACTGTTACCTTCTCCCTGTGAGCTTAGGAAGTCTCCGAGATTCTCATCACCCCATGAACCTTTTTCGGCTTCGATTGTGCAGAACACTCCTTCATCATGAAGTGCCTTCAGTGCGATGTCTCTCTGTTCGTCAGTCATTGGGTGATCATAGAGAACTTCACTGCAATCTTCTCCGATTGCGACATAGCCGCCTGCACATGAGATTATGCCGTCGAACTTGTACTTGAGTAATGGCTTCAACATGTCAGGATTTCTTCCTGTACATAGGAATACTTTGTTGCCTTTTTTGCGTGCTTTGTTGATTGCGTTCACTGCACTGTCGGGCGGAATGTTCTCGCCTGGTTTTGTGAGCGTACCGTCAATGTCCAGAAATATCAGCTTCAAGATACTATACCTCCTGTTAGTGTTAATGTCTGAGCTGAAAAAGTAATATCGAAATGCTTATCATGAATAGAAAAATTATAATCGCAAACTTTTTATGAGGCAACAAAAAACAGAAGCCCGAATCATAGAGTGATATAATCCCCCTAAACTAAAACATTCAGGAGCGTAATATGAAATCTCTTCATCAGAATCAAATCGACATGCTTCATGGTTCATTGCTCGACAAGATTTTAATCTTCTCTCTCCCTTTAGCCGCAAGTATGATACTTCAGCAGCTATTCAACTCAGCAGATGTTGCAGTAGTTGGACGTTTTGATTCACCTCAGGCAATGGCAGCAGTAGGCAGCAACGGAGCAGCAATCAATCTCATGGTGAATCTCTTTGTAGGTCTCTCAATCGGAACAAATGTTATTGTGGCCAAGTACATAGGAAAGAACGAGAAACAGAAGATTCATGATGCGGTTCACACATCAATAACCCTCGCATTAATCAGCGGATTCATTCTCTTAGTCTGGGGATTATCGGTTGCACGTCCAATTCTTACACTCATGAATACTCCTGAAGACATAATTGACTTGGCCGTAGTGTATTTCAGGGTATATTTTATCGGAATGCCTTTCATTATGCTCTACAATTTCGGTTCAGCGGTTCTCCGAAGCAAGGGGGATAGCAAAAGGCCGTTATGGTGTTTAGCACTCGGAGGAGTCATCAACGTGATTCTGAATCTAATCTTTGTGATTGCGTTTCATATGAGCGTAGTTGGCGTTGCACTTGCAACCGTAATCTCAAACATAGTGAGTGCATTCATGATTATGTATTATCTTATGAATGAGGAAGCACCATTCACATTTAGATTCAGGGAGTTATGCATCAGGAAGATTTATGTCTCACAGATATTGCGAATCGGAGTACCTGCTGGATTGCAGGGAATGTTATTCTCAATCTCGAACGTAACAATACAGTCAGCAATAAATTCTCTCGGTTCATACGCGAGTGCAGGAAGTGCGGCGGCATTGAACTTCGACTTTCTGACGTTCTATGTTGTAGCGGCATTCACACAGGCGGCAGTGACGTTCACCTCGCAGAACTTCGGAGCAGGATACTATGACAGGTGCAGGAGTGTATTCAACCTCACGATGAGTGCGGGATTATTCTTCACTGGTCTTGCATGTCTTGTATGTTACATCTGGCGAATTGAAATTCTGAGCCTCTACTCATTGAACCCGGAAGTCCTGCATTACGGAGAAGTGAGAATGATTCATGCAGTAGCATTTTTATGGATGTGCAATATCTACGAGGTAAGCGGAGGTTGTTTACGAGGAATGGGATACTCTATGCTTCCCTCAGTGCTTGTTCTGATTGGGTGCTGTGTACTGCGAATCATATGGGTGTATACGGTCTTCAGAATCTATCACAGCTTCACGTTCCTGATGGACGTATACCCTGTCTCGTGGACGATAACGGGAACTGCAACGATGATTTCATATTATTATGTGCGCAGGAAATTATTAGTCTGATAAAATAAATGATATAATCCTCCAAATTTTACGGATAAGGTGCTGATAAAATGCAATCCACAGACAGAACAGAACATGACAGAAATAATTGCCTTCCTGAAATAAGCACTGTCATTAACGGAGATATATTTTGTGTCCGTGTTCTTGTTCCTGAAGATGGCAGCGATGAACAGATATACGCGATGACTCAGAGAATCGGACGGGATGAAAACAGATTCAACAATGAGCCTTACGGAATGACGCGCGAAGAGTTTGCTCAATGGTGCATAAAGCAGGATGCATGGTCAAGGGGTGAAATGCTTCCTGCCGGTTATGTTAAGCAATGGACATTCTGGCTTCATGTGAACAATGTGCCAGTTGGTTATGGACGAATAAGAGAGAAATTAACAGAGCAGTCTAAACTTTTCGGCGGCAATATTGGATATGCTGTATCAAATAATTTCAGGGGTAAGGGTTACGGAAATTACTTATTTAATTCCTTGTTAAAGTTTGCATGTATGCTTGGCCTTGAAACTGTTTTATCAACCGTTGAAAAATGTAATCCTGTCTCAAGAGCCGTTCACGAAAAATGCGGAGGCATTCTTATCAGCGAAAATTCAGAGCGATGGTTCTTCAGTTTTGATGAGGCCATGAAAAAGATTAAGGAGAGACAAAACAATGCTTAACTTCACTGTAGGTCCTGTTATGTCATGTGATGAAGTCTTAGATATAGCGGGACACTCTGCACCATATTTCAGAACGCCGGAATTTTCTGAAATGATGCTTGAGAATGAAAAACTTATGCTCAAATTTATGAATGCGCCGGAAAACAGCCGGTGTATTTTTTTAACAGCTTCGGGTACTGGTGCAATGGAATCCTGCGTAATGAATGTACTCAGTGCTGATGACAAAGTTATAGTTATCAACGGCGGCAGTTTCGGACAGAGATTTGTTGAATTGTGCAAATTACACAAAAAGAATTTTTCGGAGGTCAGATTAAATTTTGGTTCGCAGATAAAACCTGAAGACCTTGAAAAATTTTCGAGTCAAGGATATACGGCACTGCTTGTGAATATACATGAGACATCATCAGGTGTTTTATATGACATGGATTTAATTTCAGACTTCTGCAGAAATAATCACATCATGTTAATTGTTGATGCTATAAGTTCATTTATTGCTGATGAACTTGACATGACTAAACTTAATGCCGCC
>CAJOLN010000015.1 GCA_905235395.1 uncultured Synergistales bacterium | reverse complement strand
GATAGCAGTGTGATAGAATATTTTGCAAAGAGGTGAATCAAAATGGCGAGTGAAGATATTTATGTTCGCAAGGATGTATATGAAGCAGATCAGAGAGCACTGATAGCTGAGATAAGGCTGGGCAATAATGAAATACTGAAGGCATTAGATCAATTCAAAACGGAAGTTAATTCGCGGTTTGTTCAGTTCAGAGGTGAAGTTGACTCACAGTTCCACCAGTTACGGGAAGAAATGAACGATCGCTTCAGCAAAGTTGATGAACGCTTTAACAAAATGGACAGCAGGTTTGATAAGCTGGAGGCAAAGGTTGAGGTACTCTCAGGGCGTGTTGATGGTCTTGAACAACGTATGACGGGATTTGAGCAACAGATTGACAGATTGGATCACCGTATAGACAGAATCGAAAACTATGTTGGAACTGGTGTAGCCTTCATAGCAATGCTCGTAACTGTTGTAGTATTCATTGAGCCTATATCGAGATTCGTAAGAAAACTCTTCAAACATGAACATGCACTTACACGTGAGGACATTGAAGCTATAATTGACGCAAAACTTCAAGCCAGGCAATGAGAGAAAAAATCTCCGGTAATCGCAGAACAACAGCGCCGAATAAATTTAAGGAAGGAGCTTGACAGTACAACAATGAACGTGTATGATTTCACATCACATCACATCACATCACATCACATCACATCACATCACATCATTAATCATTTCCCCAAACGCAAGGCATTAATTGTTACGCTTTTTGACCCAATCGGCAATTACGGCAATTCTCTTCAGCATTATGCCTTGCAGGAAACACTTAAGCATCTTGATTTTGATTCAGACAGCCTTGAATGTGAGCTTATAGAATTGGGGAAACTTCGTTACGTATCAAATTTCCTCAAGAAGAATCTAAAGCGTGCAGTTAAATTTGTACTTGCGATTCTGGGAGTGAAGAAGTATCGTGAAAAGCTCATGCATAAGATAAAAGTTGATCCAGAACAGAAAGCAGTGAATGAAAGAATCAAGAAAAACTGTATACTGCGCAAAAAATTCTTTGATTCATTCTACAGTGAATCAATAAGTTCATTGATACCATGCATATACAGAGAGGCACTGAGGAGCAAAGCATCACAATGGAAAGATTATGATTATGTTATTGTTGGAAGCGATCAGGTCTGGAATATCAAAATTATAAGAACGTATGAGGCATTGAGATTCTATTACCTGATGTTTATTGAGAAAGACAAGAGGGTAAATTATGCTCCAAGTTTCGGAGTCAGTAAGCTTACACATTGGGAGAAGAAAATTCACATAAAAGGGTTGAACGGATTTAACATGCTGTCATGCCGTGAGGATGCCGGATGCAGATTGATACGCGAGCTTACTGGCCGTGATGCAGAACATGTCTTAGATCCCACACTGCTGCTCACTGCTGAAGAATGGCGTGCGTTTGAACGAAAACCTTCATATGAGCTTCCTGAACATTACGCACTTGCATATTTTTTCGGAGGCATGAAGAATTATGCTGATACTCTTGAGAAGATCGCAGGAGACTTGCCTGTGATTGATGCTATTGATTCTATGAGCGATGAATTTTGTATGACAGGCCCGCGCGAGTTTGTGTACCTGATCGATCATGCCGACTGCGTGTTTACGAGTTCTTTTCACGGAACGGCGTTTTCTGTGAACTTCGGCAAAAAGTTTGTGTCATTCGGCAGGTTCACTACAACGTTCAGCAGAATCGAAAGCCTGTTATCAAGACTTGGCCTGACTTCAAGAATTTACGAACCAGAGCGTGAAGCATATGATGAAGCAGTAGATTATGATGACGTTCAAACGAAACTTGCTGCATGGCGTGAAAGCTCGATATACAGAAAACAGTTAGAGAACCAAAGAAGTAACAAACCAAGAGAGAAACGCTTTCAATTATTTCCGGATGCTCACACAGGCAAAAAATTTTTCATGACATACAAAGAAGCACTGAGTGAACCAAAATCACGATGGCAGGAATACGATTATGCAGTGACAGGAAGTGATCAGGTGTGGCATAACTGGAGTCATACGCAGGAGGAATTAGAGTTCTACTACCTTGAATTCATGCCTGAGGAGAAGAGAATCAATTACGCTACGAGTTTTGGATTCTCAAAATTTTCAAAATCAGATTACGAATATCACAAGAAAGGTCTTCAGGGTTTTAGAAAGGTTATCATGCCGCAAAGAATCAATGAAGCCCCTCATAAAGCAGATTGTAGGACGCGAATCAGAATTAGTTTTAGACCCTACATTATTATTCAACCTCAGTCAATGGAAAAAATTCGCATCAAAACCAGAATATGAATTACCAGATAAATATCTGCTCTGCTATTTTCTCGGAAACATCACGGAGGAATATCAACATGCAATCAATGAGGCCGCAAATGGTTTGCCCGTAATTCATGTTTACGTGCCATATAGTCCTCATGCAATCAAGAATTCACCGCAATATCTCACTCATCCCGGAGAATTCCTGTACCTTGTTGAACATGCTGATTTTGTCTGCACGGATTCATTTCATGGTGCGGCATTCTCTGTGAACTTCGGGAAAAATTTTCTCGCATTCAGGAGAAGACAGCGAAATATGGAAGATATGTTCGGAAGGATTGAAAGTTTGCTTGTGCACACCGGACTCACAAATCACATTTACGAATCTGGAATGAAACTGCGTCCTGATGATTTGAATCGTGAAAGCGTAAGTCAAAAACTCAATGCAATGCGTGAATCATCAATTAAATATCTTCGTGAATGTCTGAATGTGTAATTGCACATAAAAAATCCCCCGTTCAACTTTGCGGGGGCAATTAATCAATCTATTTGCATGGTGAATATCCACAGCTAAAACAGTATTCACACCCTGAAATCATCTCTAACGGTGAGCCGCATTCGGGACATAGCATTGATTTATCACTAAGTCTCGCATTCGTTGTCTCACGATCAATCAGCTTCTCAAGCATTAAGGCTATAGCATCAGGAATCGAACGCACAACATAATTATCATTGAACTTCAGCATCCAGTATTCTTTTCCCGATAAACCTTTCAATGTGTCAATGAAATCCTCAAGACTGCACCCAGAACGCAGACCAATCGAAATTACTCGTGATAATGCTTCGGTCATTGCTTTAAGTTCAGAGCCGCTCTTGCCGACATTAACGAATATCTCAAACGGATCTTTTCCGTCAAAATTCATCGTTACGTACATGCTTCCCCAAGGCGTTTTGTCTTTAATCGTCTTCCCATAAACCACAAGACCAGGACGCTCTTTTACCTTCTTGTACTTGTTCTCTGGTTCTGGTGTTGATTCTTCTTCCTTCTTCACTTCTATCGGCTGATATGAACGCGAGCCGTCACGATAAATTGTTATTCCCTTGCAGCCCATGTTATAGCAGTCATGATATACGCGTCTAACATCTTCAACTGTCGCATTGTTCGGAAGGTTCACTGTCTTGCTTATTCCGCTGTCTACGAAATGTGCGAATATCCCCGTAACGTTCACATGCTGCTGTGTCGATATGTCATATGCCGTAACATAAACAGGGTCAGACAATCTGCCTCCTGTTGCACGGTATTCATTGCGCTGTTCCTGCGATAACAATTTGTGCCAGAAGTCGAGGTCTTCAAATCCGCTTCCGTCAGTTTTCATTACGCGTCTGTTCCATGACCACGCAAAATTTGGTTCAATCCCTGAACTTGCATCGAGAATCATTGAAATCGATCCTGTAGGTGCGATTGACAGCCTTCTGCTGTTCCTCATTTCACCTTTGAATAAACGTTCAAGAATAAATTTCACATCATCAATGTCATCTCTGAATTCTTCGAGCGTATTCACAAGCGTAACAGGGATTATTTTTTCATTGCGCATGTTTTTTATCATGTAATCGAACTCTGAAATCGTATCAGGGATTTTGAAGCCGTCAAATAATCCTCGAACTAATTCGTGTTCAGGGAATGGTGATTTTCCTGCGTCATTCACAATCTGAAGCGTTGCACTCAATGCTGAACGTGCCATTGTTCCGCCGAGCTTCTTGCAGAACAAGTTGAATCTCTCTGAGCCGTAGACTATACCCTGAAGTATCGAAGCGTCAGCCAAACCCATAATGCCAAGACCAACAGGACGAATTGCCTTTGTGCGTTCACCTATACGTTCAAGAGGGTACATGCACGCGTCAATCACCAAATCGAGATAGTACATTGACCTGAAGACTTGTGCCTGAAATTTTTTCCAGTCAAAATTTTTATTCTCATCAACAAAGACTTCTACGTTTATTGAGCCGAGATTACAGCTCGTGAAGTTCGGCAATGGCTGTTCGCCGCATGGATTGGTTGATTCGATATCCCATTCAGAGCCGCCGAGTTTCAGAATGTTATCCTGCCGTGCCCTGTCAATAAAAAATACTCCGGGATCTCCGCGTTTCCATGCAGACTCGCAGATGTGATTCATGAGGTCTTTTGCTTTCACTTTACGCACTACGCTTCCGTCAACTCGTGAATGCAAATCAAAATCTTTGTCGCTTAATGCATCATTCATGAGCTTGTCTGAAATTGCAACCGAGATATTGAAATATGACAGTTTTCCGTCTTCTGTCTTGCAGTCAATGAAATTATAAATATCAGGGTGATCATCAAACAGCATTCCCATTAAGGCCGCGCGTCTTTTTCCTCCCTGAACTACAACTGCTCCCATTGTGTTCCATGTCTCCATGAATGACACAGGCCCTGATGCTTTTCCTCCTGTACCTCCGGCAATCTCTGAGCTGTGTTCGCGAAGATGTCCGAAGTTCCCTCCTACACCTCCTCCGAACTTGGAGATTATGCTCGCATTCTTCACACTCTCGAATATTCCTTCTATGCTGTCTGGTACGCTTATCACAAAACATGCAAAGAGCTGCTGATTCTTTGTTCGTGATTCATACAGCTTCCTGTAGTCGTCATACGTCATTTCATCTGGAGACTTGTAGATTATCTCTGCGTATTCTGGAATAACCGTGAGGCCTGCCGCCGCACTGAACAGGCACGGAGAATTGAACAGAAAACGCCGGTTCAGAATGTCATTTGCGATGTTCTTTTCGAGAATACGAAGCCATTCAACCGAATCTGTGTAGTTCACTTCTGCACTCGCTACTGTCCTTGATACACGCCTCGCAAACTCCTCAAAGTTTCTCTCATGACGCGTTGCTTTCATCTCAGGGTCATATCTGGCAACAAAATATCTTTGCTCAAGAAGCCACACAGCATTTTCTGATAATCTTGATGTCCCGTTATCGCCGAGTGAATGTGAATCTATTCCCGTATCGAAGTAGTCCTTTATGTTCTGGATGGTCATTTTTATGAAAATACTTCCTCCTTTAGCAAAAATCCGACAAAAAACCCCTCGACCCCTTTTAACCTGAGGCCGAAGGGTGCGGTTGATGTTTCTTTATTCAATTGTGAACTTTATTTTTTTTACTTTAACTCCATATACAGTTTTATGAGTTTTGCAAAAAATCCGTTCTCTGCTTTTACATCTTTCAATGCAAATTCAAAATAGACTGTCTCAATATCCGGTGCAGTGACTGCCATTGATGTAACAGAGAAATCTGCATTGAGAACATCACGCACTGCATCAAGAAGTTTCCCGTATCCCAAAAGTGATGCTATAGGTTGGAGTGCCGCAAATACTCCGTTGCTGTCATCGTTCAGCCATGACTGAATCCCTGCAAAATCAATCCATAATGATGAAATTGATTCTTTGTTCAGTAGACTGCCGAATTTACCTTCTCTGCCTGGCCTGTCCGCAAAACTTGAAAGCTCTGCAAACGCTACGCCTAATGTGTTTCCTGCGTTGCCTATTATGCATGATACCGGGCTGAGAGACGAATCAAGCTGCGATATTCTGTCATGCACCTTATGGAAGTGAGAAGACTTCGTGATAGTGTCATATATTTTTGTGGCTGCACCCTTTGAACCTGTCTGCGAGATATACACTGCGGGTATCTTGAATGATTCAAACATTACGCTTCCGTTCACTACAAGTGAGAATGGGCCGCTGAACAGTGCCAGCACATCCTCTTTTGCAATACCTAAATGCTTCTTGAGCTGCTCTAATGCCTCATCGAGATACTGTTTTACTTCAGGGATATCATAAGCTCTGGAGAGATCTAAGAAACTTCCTAATGCAAATATAGGAACAGATGATCCTCCTGAATTCCTGAGATCTATATAGCCGCCTTTAACTGCTTTTATGTTTTGCCATTTCTCTTTGTATTTCTTCGTCATGGCCTCAAGATAATTCACGTGCATTGCCTGCGTGTTTCTCAAATCCCCACTCGAACGTAACAGGCTTATCATAAAAATCGATGTATTGAAATTCATTTTTGTCTTTGTCATCAAGGAGAAATGACGAAACATATGCGTCTGTTATACTAGGATCGAAATGAAACAACGCAAAATCACCAGTCTCGAATTTTCTCGGCGAATGTGTGAATAATCTCGCTTTCTTGTCCTCAAGTGCCTTCATTGATTCTTTAATATCATTCTCAGAGAGGCCAAGAAGGATTATGTCATCAACTGCCTTTACGAACACAGCATTATCGATTCTCATGATGTTATCCTTGCCGCGTTCAACTTTTATCATTGTCTCTGCAAACGCAATAAGCGGGCTTTCTGTTCCTAGTATCAATTTTGCGATGTCTTTTGCATCAGCCTGTCCCTGTGAGAGCTTCCGTACTATTGGATTCAGCTCGGAACTCACGGTGAATGCAAGTTGGAAGAACGGATCTTGCGATTTCACTTTCTCCGGCGTAATTCCTACGATGACTGCTGCGGACTTCAGCGGAGTATTCTGTGCAATTGAACGAAGTGTTTCCATTCCGCCGATTGCTTCGTTTGAGTTTTCTGATAAAAGTATCAGGGGCGTTAAGAGATTTATGTTTTCCTCTGAGAAAATCCATTTGAGGAGTCCTGATGTGTCGCTGAGCTTCAGAACAAAATATGCAGATTCATTCGGGCGCGGTGTTAATGCGTCTTCAGGCTGTGCGGAGAAAGCTGAACCTGTGAACAAAAGAACCGTCATAACTGCCAGTGCTATAAATTTTTTTGCTTTCATGTAATAAATCCTCCTTAATTCAATTTTGTGGTCAAAAAAACCCCCTCGCATAAAGCAAAGGGGAATCAACAACAATTAACCCTTGTAGGCCGTGTAAATTTCGAGAAATGATGCGGGCTTCAGTGATGCTCCTCCGACAAGTGCGCCGTCAATGTCTTTCATTGAAAGCAGCTCTTTTGCGTTTGATCCTTTCACGCTTCCGCCGTAGAGAATCACAGCTCCTTCATCGCCTATTAAATCTCTGCTCCATGCACATACTTCTTCTGCCTGATCTGGTGTAGCAGTCTTTCCTGTTCCGATTGCCCAGACAGGTTCATACGCGTAGATAATCTTGTGAACTTCTTCGAGTGTCAGCGGATCGATTGCGCTCTTCAACTGACGTTCCATTACCGTGAATGTGTTTCCTGATTCGCGTTCCTCAAGCGTCTCACCATAGCAGAACACGGGTGTCATTCCTGCATCGAGAACTGCTTTAACCTTCTTCGCGATGACTTCATCACTCTCAAGGAAGATATGCCTGCGTTCACTGTGTCCAATGATGACATGTGTAACGCCATATTCCTTCAGCATCGGAATCGAAATCTCTCCAGTGAATGCTCCTTTTGCTTCATAGTACACGTTCTGTGCACCGAAGACTATTCCGTTCTTCTTTGCTCCCTGTGAGAGAGCCCATAATGACGTGAACGGAGCGAATATGCCGACCTCAAGATTAGCATCACCCTTCAGAGGCTCATATGCAGGTGTGAATGTCTCAAAGAATTTTTCAGTCTCTGAGAAGGTGTTGTTCATTTTCCAGTTGCCATAGAGATAAATTTTCTTGCTCATGAATTTTTACTCCTCAATTCTGAATGGTTCCATGCCTGGAAGTTTCTTGCCTTCGCAGTATTCAAGGCTTGCACCGCCGCCAGTCGAGACATGCGAAACTTTATCCGCAACTTTGAACTGTCGAACTGCACTTGCTGTGTCTCCTCCGCCGATTACTGTTACTGCTCCCTGTTTCTGTGTGAGTTCCGCAACTGCTTCTGCGAGTTTCTTTGTGCCTTCTGCAAATTTCGGGTCTTCAAAAACTCCCATAGGGCCATTCCAGAGAACTGACTTTGCACCGTCAAGAGCAGCAATGAAAAGTTTTGCGGTCTCAGGCCCAATGTCTAATCCCATTTTACCGGCAGGCATTGCATCACTTGATACTGTTTCAAGGTCATCTGCATCCATTCCTGACGCTACTACGCTGTCAACAGGAAGAAGAATCTTCACGCCCATTTCTGCGGCTTTCTTGAGGGTATCACTTGCGAAGCCCAATCTTTCTTCATCGCATAATGATTTTCCGATTTCTTTTCCCTGTGCCTTGAGGAACGTGTATGCCATTCCTCCGCCGATTAGAATTGTGGTTGCCTTATCAAGAAGGTTGCCTACGATTGCAATTTTGTCAGATACCTTTGCGCCTCCGAGAATCAACACATAGGGCTTGGCCGGATTCTCACTGACTGCACCGAGCATCTCACCTTCACGAATGAGCAAATCGCCTGCATACGCCTCTTTCACGAATGGAATTACGCCGCTTGTTGAACAGTCTGCACGATGTGAAGCACTGAATGCGTCCATAACGAACATGTCAAACGGTGCTGCCATTGCCTTTGAGAAATCAGGATCATTCTTCTGCTCTTCGGGGTGATAACGTGAATTCTCAAGTACTACTATTTCTCCTGGCTTCAATGCATCAACTGCCTTTGCGACTTTCGGCCCTACGCAGTCGTCAACGAATACGACTTTGAGACCGTATGCTTTCTCAATATCAGGGACAATCTGTGAGAGCGAGAATGCAGGATCAACTTTACCTTTTGGTCTTCCGAAGTGTGATACCAATGCGACCTTTGCACCTGCATCAATCAATTTTTTGAGTGTGCTTGTGTGTGCACGGATTCGTGAATCGTCCGTTACTTTGCCGTTTTTGAAGGGTACGTTGAAATCGACACGCATTAATACTTTCTTTCCGGCTGCATCAGAAGGCTTGAATGTTTTTAGCTTCATGATTATGTCCTCCGTATTAAATGATTTGGTTTTTTCCGATTAGTTTTTGGATTTTATCCCACCGATATTTTACAGCAGATTTTTTGATTCGAGGGTTTAATTTTTCTCCTAGTCCTTCAAGTGATTCGTCAGGGTATGCAAGACGCAGTTCTACGACTTCACGCAAATTTTCAGGAAGTGATTCAAGCATTCCTTCTGCAATAATTTTTCTGGCAAGTTCAGTTTGTCTTCGTGCGGCATTCACGCTTCTTGCAATGTTGGCGGCATCATAATTTCTTTCGAGGTTCACGCGGTTGCGCAGTGATCTCATCATCACTATTGAATCAAATTCTAATGCTCCTGAAATCATTCCGGCTTTATGCAGGAAGGTCATAATGTCTTCGTGATTTCTGAGTGTGAATTCATTTCTGTGTTCTTTCCATGATAGTCCCGTTACGCTGAGAATATTCCGCGTTATCTCTGACGTATTTGAATCCGCAATTATGAGTGTGAGATAGTATCCTGTTCTTGGAAAATACAAACCTCCAGTGCTGCCCCATAAACCTTTGAGCCATTGCCATGATGAATTTATATTTTTCGGGAATTTTAAGATTTTGTGAGGGCAGTTGAATTTCACTGAGGGCTTTTGATTCTTTCGGGTTGTCATTGATATTCCGAGAGGTATGTTCTTAGTCGTGTAGTATGAAGTGAGTGACCAGAGTTTTATTTTGCCTGGCCCTGTTAATCTTCTTGCCGCTCTGATTCGATTTGTGGTGAATGCTTCATTGCGATGTTTCATGCCCATGAGGAGACCAGATGCTTCGTAGTCAGGTGATTTTGATTCAGAGGTTAGCCATTCATCCCAGAGAGATTCGAGCCATAACTTTTGATTCATGTTTTGTACCCACCGTTCATAATGATAAAATTTTTTATGATATTACATTACAGGAGATGTTTACGATTATAGATATTACTTTGCTCGGCACTTCCGCTCTTTACCCCCTTCCGAATAGAGCTTTAACTTCTGTATTCTTATCATGCGAAGGTCATTCAATCCTCTTCGACTGCGGAGAAGGTACACAGACAGCAGCAAGACGTGCAGGTGTGAGCCTCATGAAGACAGACATAATTGCAATCACACATTATCACGGAGATCATATATTTGGTATTCCCGGATTACTACAGACCATGACATCGATGAACAGAACAGACAAACTTTATATCACAGGGCCTGAAGGTCTTTGTGATTCACTTGAGCCGATATTTAAACTTGCAGGAGATTTATCATTTGAAGTTGAACTCACAGAAATTCCGTGTGAAGGTGTCATGCTTGCTGAAAAGATTCAAGGCTGGCCTTATGAATCAAAACTTTCTGCATTCAGAACGAAACATCGAATCATAAGTCAGGGATATTCATTCATACTTGGACGCGCAGGAAAATTCATGCCTGATAAAGCCAAAGAGCTTGGAATTCCTGTTCAGCTATGGAAAGTTCTTCAAAGAGGAGAGAATGTACAGATAGACGGCAGAACAATAAAGCCCGAACAGGTATTAGGAGAAGCAAGAAAGGGATTGAAATTTGTTTTTACAGGAGATACTACTGAATGTGATAATTTAATTGAGGCGGCAAGAGATGCAGACCTTATGATATCTGAAGCAACTTTCGGAGAAAAAGAACAGGCACAGTTTGCAATTGAAAGAGGACACATGAATTTTTCTCATGCAGCAGACGCAGCAAAGAATGCAGGCGTAAAACGGTTATGGCTTGCACATTATTCACCGAGAATAGAAGACCCGCTGCAATATCTGCATAACGCAGCAGAAATATTTGCAGAGACTTCATGCGGTTATGACGGAATGAAGATAACTCTCACTTTCGAGAACTAAGCGTAAAACTCAAAATTCTTTTTGACTCTCACATTTTCGCGTATCAACGGAGCTGCTGATTCTGATTTTGCTTCCACGTGATGAGAGTCTTTTTTCTCTTCTCTGCGTTCAAAACTGTCTCGTCCGCCTTTGTTCCCTTCACGTTCATCATTCTCTGTCTTACGGTGAACCCTCTGTGATTCTGCCGCCGCTTCACTTGCCTGCACTGTCTGAATTATTCTTATTCCATCGCGAACTATCTCCTGAGTCTGTCCTGTATCCTGCGCTGCTGCTAATGCGTTGGGTGCATGATGAGTGTTAGCTTCAATATTCAGATTGGACATCAGCATACTTACTGGCTGCATAATTAACCTCCTACACGTCCTATCCTGTAATCATAAGGTCTCAATACTATTGCTCTTTTCTCATCATCAGCTATGAATGATGTATACCTGCACGGCTCATTCACTATATACTTCAGTCCGCGAACTGAAATTACGACTCCTCCGTAGCATATATCCTTCACTCTAACGATTCCTTTATCGCGCACGAGTGCAAGCTGTTCATCAAGAGCATCAAGTTCTGTCTGCATGTTATCGCGTGCTGCCTGAAGCTGAAATTTCATTTTTGTGATATTCATCAGCATTACGCGTTTCTGATCGTCAAGCTGACCTGCCGCCTCTAATTTTTTGAGCAATGCAAGGTTAGGCTCAAGGCGTTCAAGATTTTCATCACAGCGTTTTATTTCCGACGTAAAGACTTTCCTTTTCTCTAACTGTTCTGGAGGAAGACCTACAACAACGTCTGTCTTTGTTCCCATTTCTGAACCTAGAATGTTGCATGACACTTCGAGACCTGCTTCTATTCTTCCGCCTGCAATCTGCGCATTCTTTCCTGAACCTAAAGCCGCAACTGTCTTCAATGCATAAAGCCTGCTATGAAGTATTGCTTTCTCAACGAGAATATTTCCTCCTGAACGAATCGTTGCCTGATCTCCAAAACTCAGACTCACATCACCGTTAGCTCTTATCGTTCCTTTTCCCATTCCGCGAACTCCGCCTTTGATGACGATATTCCCTTGACTGTCTATGTCTGCACCTTCAACTGTGCCGTTTATCTCTATATTGCCCTGTGCAACTACATGAAATCCTTCACGGACTGTTCCGCGTATCTTCACTGCTCCGGTGAAATCTATACTGCCGATTCCAAAATCTATATCGCGGTTAATCTCAAGCTCAGGAAGAACTCTAAGCCTGCCTTTTTCATTCTTCAACTGGCCTTCTGCTGTTGCAATGAGCATTAAAGGGTTCTCTTCGTCTCTCTTCAGACCTTCACCGAATGAGAAATCTACATTTTTCACAACCTTTGCTTTTGCTACTGCTCCTGTAACATCTATTCCGTTCTTGCCGTTCTCTAACGGGTGCTTCAACGCTATTTCCTGTCCGGGATGAACAGTTACGATTGTGCTCCTGCTCCAGAAATCTACTTTTTCATCATCGCGGACTTCAAACGGTTTATCTGGGTCTTTTATGAGTTCGATATATGCATCTTTGCCTTCAACCGGTGCTATTCCATTTGCGACAACAACGGATTCATTTGATAACTGACGCGCTAACATTGATTGTATTGCCAGATTGTCTATTCCGATTTTCACTCCGTATGCCTTCAATATCTTCAGTATACTTTCTTCCGTTGGCCATGGCTTCGTGAAAAACGGAGGTTCTATCGTTATGCTTGCTGTCATTTTATCGGCTGGAATTGTTACCGTAACTTTGGCTTCTTTTTCGAGTGCAGGATTACGAGGGCATATCTTGATTATTTCTCCGTCCTGTACGAATTTACGTACCGCTTTGAAATCATATCTCAGAATCCCGTACTCTTTCAGAAATGCATAAACGTCATTCTCTTTGAAATCTTTCGTGTATGATGCAAGATATATACCCTCTGGTCTTGCCTCAAGATAAAAACTCTCCTTATCGAACAATTTTATTCACCTCCTCTGAAATTTTTACTCATTCATTTTCGCTTTCAATATCGTTCTTAACATTGATAATCCTTTTCCGTGTATCTGTGACACCCTGCTCTCTGATACTCCGAGTACACTCCCAATTTCTTTGAGCGTCAATCCCTCATAGTAATACAGACTCAGCATTTGACGTTCACGTTCCGGAAGTTCTTGCAGTGCTTCTACTAACTGCTGCTTCTCGCTTTCATAGTCTAATCTTTCTGCTGCTGTCTCTCTGTCATCAGCAAGTGTAGCCTCAACGGCAACATCACCATCTTCAAGGGGTGTAGAGTCATCAAGTGAAGTGATATAACCTCGTGATGCTAATTCCTGAACCTCATAATATTCTTCTTCATCGATATCGAGTTCCTGCATTACCCATTCATCTCGAAGTTCGCCTTTATCGCGTAAAATTTTTTCCATTGCACGATTAAGCCTTTGAACTTTCTCGCGTCCTGTTCGTGAAAACCAGTCGCATTTACGAAGTTCATCGAGAATTGCACCGCGTATTCTTGGGATTGCGTAAGTCTGAAACACAAAGCCTTTCGACGCGTCAAATTTTTCAACTGCATCAATGAGACCGAACACACCGAAGCTAAGAATATCTTCATAATCGAGTCCTGAAGGGGGAGTTACTGCCATTCTTCCGACAACATACTTTATCAAAGGCAGGTAACGTTTTATCAGTTCATCGCGTCCTCTTCCTGTACGTGAATATTCTTCCCATAACTTTTTTTCTTCGTCTGTCGTCATCTATGCAACATCACCCCCTTCGCTATATCTCGCTTACTCCTTTGCCTAATGTCTTTACTTTCAGCATCCAGTTGCTCGTCGAGAATTCTATCGTGCGTCCCTTATTGCCGCCTGTATCTGATGCTATTAATGCGATTCTCAGCAATGCAAGACGCTTTTTTGTCTCGCTGACGTTCTTTGCTCCTACAGTCAGGAAATCAGCAGACATTCCGGGCAATGCGAACATCTGTGCTCCTCCTGCTATCTTGGCCTTGATTCGTGATTTCACTGCTCCCTGTTTCTCCATTGCGTCAATCAGCGCGGGTACGGCTGTGTCTGCAAACTTTCCGATTTTCTCAGATCCCATTAATCCCCTGCTGCTTGGAAGCATTATGTGTGCCATTCCTGCAACGCGTGCCGTTGAATCATATACTACAAGGCCTATGCATGAACCTAATCCAAGCGTAACGAGTTTCACAGGAGCACGTATAACCATTAAATCAGCCATTCCTAATACTATTGTATTTTCTGCCATCACAACACCTTCAGCTTTCTTAGAAGAAGTTCAAGTGAATCAGGATCAGGTATTAATATTATGTGGCCCGAAATTTTTCGTCCGCCTTCTAGTCCTTCTGCACTTAGTTCCGTATTGACCAGAAGAGCAGTTTCTCCCATCTGGCCATAAATCGAAGCTACTACGTCAAGTATTGAACTCAGCATATCATGTGCAACTCCTGGCACACTTATCTGATGCCGGGTTCCCAATAATATATTTATGGCATTCAGGAATGAACTCAGCACTATATTCCCCACTTCTGTTAATGCGCTGTCTGTCATCTCCTGCGGTATTTCATTCACGGGAATAAATGTTCCGAACTGCTGCTTGAGTAATAACTCTACCATGAGATTCGCATCTTCTTCTTTCTGAATGAATATCAGACTGCACTGAAATCCTCCCAGTGAACGCACAAATACTGCTCCGACTATCTGCATTGGATC
Source organism: uncultured Synergistales bacterium (assembly GCA_905235395.1). Lineage (GTDB taxonomy): Bacteria > Synergistota > Synergistia > Synergistales > Aminobacteriaceae > JAFUXM01. Next base: position 13,647 of record CAJOLN010000015.1, on the reverse strand, counting down.
TCCGTAATGTTCTGCGAGTTCATATATAGATACAAGCTCAGTCTCCGGTACATCCATGTGAATCATTCGCGATAACAGTCCGCTTAATGCTGTTGCCGCATTCCCTGTGCCTATGTTCCCTACTTCCTTTATCGCATCGAGCTGTCTCTCATTGAACGATGCTATATCAGACATTCTTCATTACTCCTTCTAACTCTTTGTGGAATAGAACGAAGCTACATCAAGAATTAATGCCACATTGCCGTCTCCTAATATTGTTCCGCCGGTTATGCCGTCAATTTTAGAAAGGAAACGGCCAAGAGATTTAATCACTATTTCCTGCTGACCGATAAGCTGACTCACTATAAAGCCGATTTTATTTTTGCCTATCTTCACTACAACAACAGGATATTCATCACGGTCTCTTTCATCTCCTAAATCAGAACCCAGAATATCACCGAGAACATTCAATGATAAGACTTCACCGCGAAGTAACGTTGTCGGTTCTCCGTGTACTGTCTTTATGTCCTCTTTGCGAACCATGATTGTCTCTTCAACATTCTCAAGTGAGATCGCGTATGTCTCATCTCCGACTTTTATTAAGAGTGAGAGAACTATTGCGAGTGTCAGAGGCAGACGAATATATACGTGAGTGCCTTCGTTCTTTTTGCTCACAAGGTCAAACTGTCCGCCGAGCTGTTCAACTTTAGTCTTCACCGCGTCCATTCCAACACCACGCCCGGATAAGTCCGTTATCTGCTTGGCCATGCTGAAACCTGGAAGAAGAACTATCTGTGTAGCTTCGTCATCGCTCATTATTGCGGCTCTGTCCTCAGTGATTATCCCTCGTTCAATCGCCTTCTGTTTTACCCTGTCAGGATCTATTCCTGCTCCGTCATCTGAAACTTCAATTACGACACCGGAGCCTTCCTGATATGCCGCGATTTTGAGAATTCCTTTCTCAGGTTTGCCGAGTGCTTTGCGTTCATCAGGATGTTCTATGCCGTGATCCATTGAGTTACGAATCAAGTGAACCATAGGATCGCCGATTTCATCAATCACTGTACGGTCAAGTTCTGTATCTTCACCCTCAAGGACGAGTTCAACATTTTTATTCAGAGTCTTGCACAAATCACGAATAAGACGAGGAAATCTATCAAACGTGAAACTCACAGGAACCATTCGCAATTTAGTAACGAGTTCCTGAATATCACCAGAAATTCTTCCAAGCTGTGAAAGAGTATCATCGAACTGTCGTAATCTTGCTTCCTGAACTAAACGTTCAATTCTTGCACGAGAAATCACAAGTTCACCAACAAGATTCATGAGCTTATCGAGACGGCCTATATCAACTCTTACTGTCTGACCGCTCTTCTTCACGCCTTCCTTCTTGGCCGGAGCCGCAGGTTTAGCCGGAGCTGAAGCCTGTGCAGGTGCTGGTGAAGGTTCTGGTTCTGGTGCAGGTGCTGCTGCTTCAACTGGAGCTTGTGCAGGTGCAGGTGCCGCTGTCGGTGCAGGTGCTTCTGAAACTTTTACCTCTTCAACATCCGCAGTTTGAACATCACCTATCTTCTCGATTGCCGCTTTAACTTCCTCTGCTGGTGCCGGTGTCGCAACATAAACCGTGAAATCAAATTCAAACTCTTCGCGTTCAAGTGCATCTGTAGGAGGTTCAGCTCTGAATATCTCGCCCATTTCCTCAAGTCGATTCACTACCATGTATGCACGTGCGGCTTTGAGAAGACAACTCTGACTCAGCGTTACATGAACACTGTATGCATTTGAGCCTTCCTCATTTGCTCTTTTGACCCATTCAGCATCTTGTGATGATACTACTTCACCGCCTGATGATGACGCTGCTGCTTCAACTGGGGCTTGTGCTTGTGTCGTTGCTGCCGGAGCTGGAGATTCATTGCGGAGATCATGAACCATATCTGAAACGTCAATATGCGAATCATTTCCGCCTCCTCTGATTGAGTCTGCCATTTCCTGCAACGTATCAAGACCCTGAAACAATCTGTTCATGTCTGCTTCAGTTAATGGTCTCGTTCCTTTGCGGGCAGCATCAAGTCTGTCTTCCATTGCGTGAGTAAGACCCATCATGTTCGTGAAGCCCATTGTTCCGGCCATTCCCTTTAATGTATGGGCTGACCTGAAGATTTCGTTTATCACGTCCATGTCCGTCATGTTCTTCTCAAGCGCAAGAAGCAAATCATCTAATCTTTGTACGTTATCGTCAGTCTCATCTAAGAACGCTCCGAGATACTGACTCATATCCATATCTGCCAAAGTGTTTATTCCCCCTTAAACTTTCACTAATCTCACCATTGCATCAGGAATTTCATTCAGCGGAAGAACTTCATCTACTACTCCTGCATCTACTGCTGCTTTCGGCATTCCGTATACTACACATGTCTTCTGGCTTTCCGCAAGTACATATGCTCCCTTTTGCTTGAGTGTTATTGCTCCGTCCGTACCGTCTCTGCCCATTCCAGTCAGAATTACGACTAGGACATTTCCGCCGTATTGTTCTGCTACACTCTGGAACATGATATTCGCCGCAGGTTTTACACTCAATACAGGAGGTGCATCTGATAAACTACATATTGCCTGTCCTCCTCTGCGCTTCACAATCAAGTGACTGCCTCCGGGAGCGATAACTACTCTTCCAGGTTTCAAAGTTAATCCGTCAAAACCTTCTAATACTTCTACTTTTGATGAATCATTAAGACGCTTTGAAAATGACGGCGTAAATTCTTTCGGCATATGCTGAGTTATCACTATGGGTACAGGAAAATTCTTCGGTAGCTTCGGAATAATATCACTCAATGCCATTGGCCCGCCCGTTGAACTCGCTATTGCTACTATATCCCGTCTTCCTGTGTTCACCGGAGGATTCATTCTCCTGAAATCCGCCGCCTGAGGAAGAGTTCTTGAAGGCATTCCGAATGTTCCCGTCTTCGTTCTTAATCTTGCTGTACTTGCTGTTATTACTTTATCAATTAAATCCTGTCCTATTTCTTTTATGTTCAGCGAGATCATTCCCGCTGGCTTCGCTATGAAATCTACACAGCCTAATGCAAGTGCCTTCAATGTCACTTCTGCACCTTCACGCGTCATTGAACTCACCATTATCACAGGAAGCGGATTAGTCTTCATGATTTCCTCAAGTGCTTTAAGACCGTCCATGTTCGGCATCTCTACGTCCATTGTCACTATGTCAGGTTTGAGTGCCTTTATTTGAAGCAATGCATCTTTTCCGTCTCTGGCTGTTCCTGCTAATTCAATTCTCGGATCACTCTTCAGAATATCTCCTATGAACTGACGCATTAATGCACTGTCATCAACTACAAGCACTCTTATCTTTCCATTCAACTTTTGTGTATCCTCCTTTCTTGATTCTGCTGTTGGATTTTCTGTATGTATTATAACTTTAATATCTGGATTTTTTATTTGTTGTCAGAGAATAATGTTTTTGCCAGTCTCCTGAAGAACCCTTTTACTCCTGTCTCCTCATCAGGCAGTTTTTCTCTTTGAATGTTAGTTCCTTCACATATCCTCAGCAACTCGCCTGCAAGATTGCGCACACAGATACTCGCATTTGAATTCGGATCTGCACGGTAAAATATCCTCCAGTTCTTTACAGAACGTTCTATAATGTCATCTTTCAGAACATAGCCGAGATATAACGGTGCATTCCCTAAGTACTGCATTGACGCAAGCCTGATTCTTTCTGCAACCTCCTGAGCTTCTCGTGAACTGCTCACCATATTGACCACTAACATTAATCCTGTAGTTGCTCCTTCTATGCTCTGCCATGCACTCGCTCCCAGTGACTTTATCACTCCATATGCATCACGTACACTCGTAGGCTCTGGCGTAGTTATGAGAAGCGTAATCTCTGAGGCATATGCAAATGACAATACGCCTTTGTGAATTCCTGCTCCTGCGTCCATGATGAGATAGTCTGAGAGATTTTCGAGTCCTGACAGAGCATCAAACAAACGTTCCATTGCAAATTCATCGAGGTCTGCAATCTCTTTAAGACCATAACCGCCCGGTAATAATGCAACGCCTCCATTCTGGCTCTGTGCTCTCTGTGATGTTCGGAAGTGAACGAGAATCTCATTAAGATTACGTGATCCTTCAATTAAGTGTGCAATGTTGTATCTCGCGTTCGTTACTCCGCATAATATATCGAGATTCGCCATTCCCAAATCTGCATCAATAAGCACAACTCTCTTTCCGAAGTCCGCAAGTGCAAACGACAATGCCGCCGCTATATTGCTCTTGCCTACTCCGCCCTTGCCGCTCAATATCGATAACGTATGCAGTCTCTGAGGTTGTCCGGCTGAATTTGATTTATTCTTTTCTCTGTTGTCTAAAACCATCCGCCTTAATTCTCCCGCCTGATCAGGATTGTATTTTTGTCTTTGTCCATAACGCTCCATATTCTAACGCTTTCGTTCTTCTTCCGGCTTCATGAGAAATTCTGCTATTCTCGTTCCAGAAGCTGTCTCTATATCTTTTGGCACGTTCTGCCCTACTGTTAAGAATGAAACAGGACATCCCATTACCTGCTGTATATTGAAGATTGAACCGTAGCTTACAGTTTCGTCTAATTTCGTGAACAATAAATGCGATACTGGTATATTAGGAATATGTTCTACAATGTCAAGCATATCTTTATACTTCATGTTAGCCGCAAGAACTAAGTGAACTGCATCAGGTGTAAATGCGTTATAGAGATTTTCAAAAAGTTCCATGTTCTTTTTATCGCGCTGAGATCTGCCTGCTGTATCAAGTAAAATAATTTCTGCGTTATCATGTTCATCAACAACTCCGGGTATTGCATTAATATCAAATATAATCTCAATCGGAACGCCTAATATTTTTGCATATGTCTTAAGCTGTTCAACTGCCGCAATCCTGTATGTATCACTCGTCAGCAAAAGAACTTTCTTATGTTCCCATAGTGCTTTAATTGCCGCAAGTTTAGCTATCGTTGTCGTTTTGCCTACACCAGTCGGGCCTAAGAGCATAACTTTTCTTCCGCCTATTGCATCTCCTCCGTTATCTGCTGCACATTCGATTCTTGTAGCCAACCATTTAGTAAAAGGCAATTTTTTGTTTTTGTCCTTTCTGGTCATAACAGAATAATCTGCAAGCAATTTCCGAATATATTTCTCGTCAACTTCTGACGCTCTAAGTCTGCCTTCAACGCCTGCATCTTCCTGCGATAATGTTACGTTCTGAGGTATTCCCTGCTGAAATGCCGGTGCCCTTTGAACCGCAGTTGATACACCGTGTTCTACGGCAGTGATTCTCTGAAGCAATACGTCTATTCTGTCTGCAAGTGCTCCAACCTGATCGCGAAGTAATTTTGCATCATCATTCGACATGGCCGGAGGTTGCGCTTGCGGCTGAACAGGTGCAGGCTGTATCGTCTGAGGCACAACAGGAGGAGGTGTTACAGGTGCAGGTCTGGTAGTCAGTCCGTATGCGTTGCGCAGTCCTTCCTGAGATATGCTGACGTTCTCACTCTGAGGAAGACGATAACCTTCTTCGCCAAGTGCAGTTGCCGGAGGTGGAGCAGAAGGTGAAGATGATAGTCCTGATGTTGAACGCTCTTTGAATTCCATTAATTTTTGAAACGCAATTAAATTTTCACGTCTCGTATCTTCGTCCATAGTTGACGCTGTTGATGCCGCAGTCACTGGTTTAGGTCTCGGCTGAGGCTGAGGAGTATCGTCCTCAAGAATTCCCGCTGTAACTTTCAGAACTGAACGCTGAAATAAACCTAACACTCCGCCTTCTTTAACTACCTGCGTTGAAAGTATCACTGCATCACGGCCAAGTCTCTCTGATGCTAAACGTAATGCTTCTGCGTCATCTTTTGCCGTAAATGTTATTTGATTCACTACTCTCATGATTTATTCCACCATTCCAACTGTCTTGATTTGAACTCCGCGTACTATCTCGTTATACGACACAACAAATATATTCTGTATTGAGCCTTCAATCAAGCGTCTAACGATTAGCCTGACATCAGGGTGAACAAGCAGTACAGGAGGAAGACCCTTAACTATCATTTCTTCCATTGCTCTTGAAATTGCATTTATCATTTTCTGAACTTCACGAGGATCTAAATTCAATTGCCACCCTCTGGTCAGATCTCCGTCAACACCAGCCATGATTTTTTGTTCCCAGTTAGGCGAAAGTGTAGCCGCAGTTATGATTCCGTCCGGCCCCTGAATCTTCAGCGAGATTAAACGCGATAATGATTCACGTGCACGTTCTGTGAGGAAATCAACGCTTCTAGACATTTTGCCATAATCAGCTAATGCCTCAAATATCGTAACTAAATCTCGAATCGGAATCTGTTCGCGAATCAAATTCTGCAATACCTTCTGAATCTCTCCGAGTGATAACGATGCTAACAGGTCATTCACTACCGCAGGTGATGTTTCCTTCACCATGTCTGTGAGTTTCTGAACTTCCTGACGTGTTAAGAGTTCCGCTCCGTTCTTGCGAATCACTTCTGATAAATGAGTTGCAAGCACCGAAGGAGCATCAACGACCGTATAACCCATAGCTTCGGCCTTGTCTCGCAGGTCAGGGCTAATCCATAAAGCTGGAAGACCGAACGCAGGTTCTTTCGTTGGAACACCGATTAAATCTTCTTCGGCTGCTCCGGTGTTCATAGCAAGATAATGATCTGGAAGCAATTCACCTCGTCCTGCCTCTGCTCCTTTGACTCTCAATATATATTCTGTTGGCTTAATCTGAATGTTATCCCGAATTCTTATCGGCGGAACAACTATTCCCATTTCTAAAGCCATTTGCTTACGTATTGTGCCTATTCGGTCAAGCATATCTCCTCCCTGTGCAGGGTCAATCAATGGAATAATTGCATAACCTATTTCTGCTTCCATTGGTTCAACTGTCAAAAGTTTCATTACGTCTTCAGGTGATACAGGTTCAGCTTTTGGTGTCTCTGAAGGTGCTGCTCCTCCTGGTGATGCTCCTGCTTGAGGTGCTGTTCCCTGCTGTCCTAATTGAGGTTTCTCTGCGGCTTGTTGTTCAGCTTCGATTGCCTGAACATTTGCCTCACGTCCTACAGTGTAACCCAGAAATCCCATAAGCAATGAAAGTGCTAAGAATGGTGCTGTTGGAAGTCCGGGAAGAAGTCCGAGCGTCAATAACATTCCAGATGCAATGTATAAAGGTCTTGGGTAACGTGTGAACGAATTCACGAGGTCAGGGCCAAGTTCAGATGATGCCGCTGCTCTCGTAACGATTACACCCATTGCCGTTGACATTAAGAGTGCGGGTATCTGCCCAACGAGACCGTCTCCTACAGTGAGCAGGCTGTAATGTCCTGCTGCTTGTGCCGCGTCCATTCCACGCATGAAGATTCCGATTGAGAGTCCTCCGATTATGTTTATGGTCGTAATGATTAAACCCGCAATCGCATCGCCCTTCACGAATTTACTTGCACCGTCCATTGCTCCATAAAAGTCAGCTTCTCTTTGAATGTCCTGTCTTCTTTGCTTTGCTCCCTGTTCATCAATGAGGCCGGAGTTTAAATCCGCATCAATCGACATCTGTTTACCTGGCATAGCGTCGAGTGTAAATCTCGCGGCAACTTCTGCAACACGTTCTGCACCTTTCGTGATGACTAACATCTGAATGATCACGAGTATGAGGAACATGATTATTCCGACAACATAATTTCCTCCGACAACAAAATTCCCAAACGCATTAATCAATTCGCCCGCATTCCCGTAAAGCAAAATCAATCTCGTGGTTGAGACGTTCAATGACAATCTGAAGAGTGTAGATATCAATAGCAGAGTTGGAAATATGGAGAGGTCAAGTGCTCGTTTAACATAGAACGTAACCAGAAGAGTAACTACACCTAACGTTATATTCATAGCGAGGAGCATATCTATCAACCATGTTGGAAGAGGAACAACCATCATGATTATAATGAGCACCATTAACAGAGCCACACCTATATCGGAATAGCTCTGAACTTTTTTGCGTATACCTCCAGCTCCTGAGATAGCTGCGGGTTCTGCCAATGTGAAACTCATCCCCGTTCTGTAATAAGGAAAAACTAAATTTGCGACTGTATTTTACACGAAAAATAACAAAACAAAAAATCATATATAATTTACAAGTCGCAAGACAAGAAGATTTTTTCAGGAGGTAATCATTATTATGAAACGAAAATTTTTAATTGGCATTATCATTTTGATTCTCATGTTCTCATTCACAGCATCAGGAGCAGAAAAGAAATCTGATGAGCTTAAACGCATGGGAATTTTCATCAGCAACTTCACAGAGCAGGGACTGTACAACTTCGATCTCAAAAAAGAAGACGAAAGAGAAGACGACGATGAAATGCTTCACTTGGGAGCCACATCGAACATGAGCGAACTGATTCGCTTCGGGATTGCACACAACGTAATCAACAACCCTAAGAGTACGATACGAAAATGTACGAGAAGAAACTGTGAGTACGGAAGCTCAACAATGACAGGAAAGAGTGTCGCAGAAGCAGTGAGGAAATATTTCGACTTGAGCATAAGGAATCAAAGTGTGCTCGATGATTCACCAGAGGCATTTTATGACGGCGAATCATATCACTTTGAGCCGAATCAATGGAAGCGTGAGACAGTATATTACGCAGAGGTTCAAGAGGTATCACAGAGACGTGGCATAATCATAATGACAGGTGAACTATATAACCTTCACGATAAATCAGAACGTCCTGCAACATTCATCGCTGAAGCGAAGCCGTACAAATGGAACAAGAAAGATACGTGGGCAATTTTGTCGCTAATGGTTGACTGGCGTTAAAGGCTGTATAACTTGCACGTAAAAATTCATTATGTTACACTGCAACGAATTTTTGTTTAAGATAGGAGTGTTTTAATGAACATTCAGGAAGTCAGCGTATTCATAATTTATCTTTTGTTCATGCTCTCAATAGGAGTTTGGTTCTTCTTCAGAGATAAGAATCAAACAGAAAAGGGATATTTCTTAGGCGACAGGAAAATGGGTGCATGGGTAGCGGCACTCTCAGCGGGAGCTTCAGACATGAGTGCATGGGTTCTAATGGGACTGCCCACATCAATCTATGCTCTCGGACTTGGCCAGGTGTGGATTGCTGTAGGTCTTGCACTGGGATATTCACTAAGCTGGATATACGAAGCACCTCGTCTGCGAACGTTCTCAATTGCGGCAGATGATTCAATCACAATCCCTCAGTATTTGACGAACAGATTCCTCTCGCAGTCAAAGACATTGCAATTAATTTCAGCGGCTGTGTTCCTTATTGCCTACACGATATATGCGGCCTCAAGTATCAAAGCCTGCGGGACACTCTTCAACACGGTAACGGGATTAGATACGACATTTGCGATGTATCTTGCGGCATTCATAGTGATAAGCTACACGTTCTTAGGAGGATTCAGCGCGGTATCATGGACTGATTTCTTTCAGGGAATGCTCGTACTTGCGGCCATGCTCATAGTTCCTATTGTTGCATGGACAATGCTTGATCCTGGTGCATCTGCATCAATAGACACACCGAACTATTGGAATTTCTTCTCAAGCTGGCAGGATATAGCTTCGGGACTTGGCTGGGGACTCGGCTATTTCGGAATGCCTCACATAATAATTCGTTTCATGTCGATAAAATCACAGGCAGAACTCCGAAAGTCAGCGAAGATTGGAATATCATGGACAGTTATTATTCTCGTGTTTGCGGCATTAGTTGGCACAATCGGAAGAATGTTTATCGGCTTTGATGAAACAGTGAACAATAACTCGCTTGTCTTTGTCGTAATGACACGAAAGATATTCCCCGCAATAGTCTCAGGTGTATTGCTCTCAGCAGTCTTAGCGGCGGCAATGAGTACGGCTGACAGTCAGCTTCTTGCAGCGGCGAGTGCATTTGCTTCTGACGTGTATCGTCCTGTGATTCGCGGAGGGAAAGCAGGAAACAAAGAAATGCTTTGGGCAGGACGTATCGTAGTTCTCCTGATTGCTGTTGCGGCACTCTTCATCGCGGCAAGTCCTAATGCAGGTTCTATCATGTCATTGGTCTCTAATGCATGGGGTGTATTCGGTGCGGCATTCGGGCCTGCAATAATGTTGAGCTTATTCTGGAAGAGATTTACATTTTCAGGTGCGTCTGTTGGAATCTTTGTAGGTGCAGCAGTTGATATTCTATGGTTGTTATATATGTCTCACACAGGCGTTTATGAAATCATTCCGGGATTCTTTGCGGGATTGATTGCGGCAGTATTTGTATCTATGCTTTCACCAAAACCTTCAAAGGAAGTTGAAGAACTTTTCGATAAGGCATTATCTATGACGAATGAATAAAATATAAAGTCTCCCCTTTCAAACGGGAGGCTTTTTTTATTATGCGGACAAAAAAAGAAACCCCCGATTTCTTTTCGGAGGTTTTATCTCTTAGGCATTCATTGCCTTCATTTGCCTTGACATTAATTCTTTACGTCGAGCTGCCGTATTCTTATGCATTACTCCTTTGACTACTGCCTTGTCGATTACACTCTGTGCTTCATTGAATACTTTGTGTGCTGTTTCTGAATCTCCTGCTTCAACTGCCTGAATTAATTTCTTAACGGCTGTCTTGCATCTTGATGTCCAGTACCTATTGTACATTCTGTTACGTTCAGCTATTTTCACTCGGCGTTCCGCTGATTTCTTATTTGGCATAGTAAAATAAATCTCTCCCGAATTCTATTGAAATGATGCCGAAGGGGAGACTTGAACTCCCACGAGATTGCTCTCGGCGGATTTTGAGTCCGCTGCGTCTGCCATTCCGCCACTCCGGCAATTAAAAGCTACAGCATAAAATACACTGCGATTATCTTTTTGTCAAACGTGCAAATCAAATCTTCTCATTCATTCCATTATCCTTCAGAAATTTCACTACGCTTCTGACACTCTGCGACTCTCCTCTGTGCGTAATGAACAATGCATCAGGCGTATCAACAATCACGAGATCATTTACGCTGTTCAAAATTACGGGCTTATCATGTGAATACACGAAACAGTTCCGTGAATTCAAAGATACGCACTCGCCTACATGAACATTTTGATTATCGTCCTGTTCGAGAATTTCATCATGAAGTGCATCCCATGAACCTACATCTGACCAGCCTGAATTCACCATAGGAATCACTGCTACACGTTTTGCCTTCTCCATTACGGCATTGTCTATAGAGATATTCTTGATGTCCGCAAACTCTGAACGTATGACTCTCTTCATGGCTAGAGAATATAATTCAGGGTCAGCATGTTCAAGTTCGCGGTATAAACTCTCAGGCGTGAAAATGAATATGCCAGCGTTCCAGAAATATAATCTGCTCTCTACATATTCACGTGCTCTCTTTACGTCCGGTTTTTCAACGAAGTCTTCTGTGTCGTACCAGCCTCCAGAATAAAATTTCCCCTGCTTGATGTATCCGAATCCAGTCTCAGGTCTCGTAGGTCCAACGCCCAAAGTTGCAATGAAACCTTCACGAGCAGCATTGACCGCAACATTTAGAGAATCTGCAAAAATTTTTGTGTCCTTTATGACGTGATCACTCGGTGCGATAATCATAACGTCATCTTCATTTGCTCCCTGTGAAAGCATATCTTCAACTGCAAGCAATATCGCAGGGCCTGTTCCTCTTGCACAAGGTTCTTCAATCACAAAGTGTTCAGGCAATTCACCAAGTGAATCATGAAGCTGTGAATATGTCAGGTTATGCCATTTCCTTCCGGCAATCACACGCATATGTTCTATGGGAATCACATTCAGCATTCGCAGTGCTGTATTCTGAAGGAGGGTTTTATCACCGTAGAGAGTAAGAAACTGCTTAGGGAAATTTTCACGAGACAAAGGCCATAATCTTGTCCCGCTTCCTCCGCTTAATATCATTCCGTATGTCTCGCTCATCTGCTGTTCACCTGCGATTGCGTTCCTTTCTTCAACATCTGATGTATGCTCGTTGATAATAACGGTATAGGGTCTACGAACTGACCGCCGAGAATCAAACTGTAATGCAGATGAGGCCCTGTTACTCTTCCTGTTGCACCACTCTTCGCAATTACCTGACCCTTTGCTACTTTCTCTCCGTTCTTCACGTTTATCTCGCTCAAATGAAAGAATGCCGTGATTACTCCGTTGCCTGAATCAATATACACGCTTCCTCCTGCGTAATAGTGAAAGCCAGTTAATATAACCGTACCAGCAAAAGGAGCATGTACCTGCGTTCCTGTTACCGCACGAATATCTGCACCGTTATGACCTGCACGAGGCTGACCGTTATACACTCTCTGCTTTCCGTAATGACTGGTGAGCGTTATGTTTGTCAAAGGCGGCTGAGGCGGAGTTGTCCATCGTCTTTGTGAGGTCATCGTTCGTAATGCTGCTCCTACTAATTTTTGTTCATTCCTGATTCTCGGAAGTTCTTTCTTCGGAGGGTTCACCATTTTAGGATTTACACTTAGATTCTCTCTTGGATATTTTCTTGCTCTCAGTGCGATATTTCCTGAGGCTTTGTATTTCTTTCCGTTCTGTACGAATTCAAAGAGTATCTTGTAATTTCCTGGCTTAACATTACGGACATCTGAACCTAACAGACCATATGATATTTTCCCTGCACCGCCCTGTTCAACGTTGAGATTAATCGTCCTGTTCATCCATGTTACGACAGGATTAGAGTAATCCGCGTTTGATGTTATTGATACTGCGAACGCCTGGCCAATGTCCCAGCTCGTCGGAAAGTTTACCCACGATGCAGCGTGTGCATATGAAGGAAATGACAACAGGAATAGCAACAGCAAAAATTTTTTTATGCGCATTAATACATACCTCACTCCTGATTTAAATATTTTATGAGGTTCGTTATAATCCCTGAAAGTTTTTCTGATACCCTCTTCGCTCCTTCAAAAATTTCATCTGAGGTCAGCTTGTTCGCCGGCTGAATCCCTGCGGCCATGTTCACAGCGCAAGACAGAAAAGCTATTCTCATTCCCATAGCATTAGCCGCAATAACTTCTGGAACTGTAGACATTCCTGCGAGATCTGCACCGAGTATGCCTGCCATACGAATCTCTGAAGGTGTCTCGAATGACGGCCCACTGAATGCCGCATATACTCCATGTTTCAATCCCATTGATGAAAGTACGTTCAGCATTCTGGCATCATATGCATTGCTCATGTCAGGAAATCTTTCGTTCCATTTTGATTCGTTAGGGCCTATTAAGGGATTCGTTCCCATTAGGTTGATGTGATCTCTGACTGCGATAATTTCTCCAACGTGATAGGTCTCGTTGATTGCTCCTGACACACTGGTGAGTATTATCTCCTTCACTCCGAGCATACTCATTACCCTCACAGGAAATATTATAACCTTCATTGAATGTCCCTCATAAAAGTGAAAACGTCCCTTAGAAATAATGACATTACGGCCTTCAATTGTTCCTGCGATTATCTTTCCTTCATGGCCAGGTGCAGAATATCGGGGCCAGTGCGGAATTTTCGTTGTGTCTATCGTTATGCCGTCCTGAATTATATCTGCGATATTTCCTAACCCAGAACCTAATATTATTGCAGTCTGAGGATTTGATTTG
>CAJOLN010000014.1:22477-28434 GCA_905235395.1 uncultured Synergistales bacterium | reverse complement strand
ACGCAAATGCAATTTCGTGACTATGATTATCCATGATATTTGAAGAATTTTCCCTAAACGTCAATATTTGAGTCAAACCTTTTGTATCGTATAACGGCGTTTTATAATCATAATGGAAAAAGACTACGGCCAAATCAAGAATTTTCAGCAAATCAACGTCCACTATTTTTTGACGCTCAAGCCGGGACAGGTTCAGAACATCAAAACAGTGAGTTTTTTCGATCGCCCGCATTAGCTTGTTCATGTTCATGCCAAACCTTGATAGCTTACCTTTGCTGTTAACATGGAATTCATATATACTGAACAAATTTATTTTATCCTCGTCCCATATTTTTTTTACCCTGCTAGCGAAATCTCTGTTAGCAGACCATGGAACGTTATTAATGAGCGACAGATAGTCCCGCAATGCTTCCTGGAGCTTCTGTACGTATGTCGGTCGATCCGTGTTTGTCCAGTTGACTAAATTGGGGATGAAGTTCTCGACAAATGGTGTCATTACTTAAAGATTTCCATCTTTAAGCACGTGCTCTTTATCGAAAATCATACGTCCAATGTAGAGGTTATTCAGACCCCGACTTTTGAAGTTATCCTTATAAGTCATTGCCGGCTGAATCGCTTTGAGCTGAATTTCCATCTGAGGCTTCAGTGTCGTGTAGTTTTGATTTGAAGTATCATAAAACTCGTTATCGGCATTCGCACTCTTGTAATCTGCATCTGAACCCGGCTCATAGTGGTCAACTCCATAGCGTATGAATTCCATGAACCCTTCTACATAAGGAGCAACGTATGGCATTATATCATTTTTGTTGATTACACTGTGAATGCAATCATAATCACGCTCTGGTTTTTCCGCGCTTGCCACACCTCCACGAGGAGCTTCCATGCAGTAAGCAAAAACTCTGTTAGCATTCTGGCTTTTTCTGTCCGGGATTAAATCATCGACCAGACGTTTTGCAAGAAGATTCGCAACTGCTCCTGCGCGTGAAAAGCCTGCAATCCAAAAATCCAGCTTGTTATCAGGTTTTAAATCGAGACTGATAGTTTTCACGTAGCGTTGCAAGTCATCGTAGACCATTTCGGCAGACTTTGAGAATCCCTGAGCCTCGCCAGTTAGTCCTAAAGTTACATTACTGGCCCATTCCTGCTCGTAATTTGCGCCGCGAATTCCAATTACTACCAAAGTTCTGTCGCCGCTGATTGTCTTACTGCCCATCGTTACGCCAATGCTATCAGTTTGTGGACGCACTTTGTTGAAATAGTTGACGTAAATCCTAGCCTCGTTTACCCCTATATCCTTCATGAACTGGATACTATTTTTGGTTTTGTTCGAGTAGTCTGCGTCTCTTCCTGTTGCCCCGACGTTTGAATAGAAAGAAGACATTGCCAGACAGATAGAAGCAGTTGCCAACTGTGGATTGTACCTGTAAAGACTTGAGGCAAAGAATCCATGCCTACTGAATAGCCATCCTTGATTGTCTCTGATTGAGCATAAACAGCCGACACAGCAGACAACATAACCAATGCAACAATGAAGATGTGGATAAACCTGCAAGATTTCTTCATGTTAAAAGAACCTCCTTACTGCCAAAGTAAGAGAGCTTTTCTGAATCATTTTGGTAGAAGAACTTAAAAATGAAATCCGGCCATGAAAAATTTTTAAGTAGATTTGAATTGTTAACTGTATCAATCTGTTATAAAATTATTCTGTCAATTTCAGGAGGCATAAATTTAAACTATGAGCGATTGTATTTTTTGCAGGATAGCAGACGGAGACATACCCGCAGAGTTTATATACCGTGATGATAAAGTTGCTGCCTTCCGTGATGCGAATCCTCAGGCACCTGTACATATACTAGTGATTCCCAGAGAGCATTGTGAATCATCAGCACATGTCGATGATCCTTCATTATGGAGCGTATTAATTGACAGAGCCGTAAAAATTGCGCGTGAGCTTGGCCTTGAGAAAGACGGTTACAGAATGGTAATCAATACCGGCGAACAAGGCGGGCAGTCAGTACCTCATCTTCACCTTCACCTGCTGGCAGGACGCAATCTCGGATGGCCTCCGGGATAACAGGCTCGTCTATCGAATCATTGAAGGGAGGGAACACAGAAACATGACTACAGTAACCCGTAAAGACGGCGAAACGATCGAAGATACCCTGAGACGCTTCAAGAGGGAAGTTGCCAGAGTAGGAACACTCAGAGAGGCCCGCAGACGTGAACATTACGAGAAGCCCAGCGATGCAAAGAAGATAAAGCGTGCTGAAGCTGCCCGTAAGAGAAAATCAATGCGGCACAGGAATCCGGGCTAGGATTTTTCATCGGGATAATCACGGGGGCTTGAAACACAGCTCCCTTTTTTGTTATGTTAAGGAGGAATATTAATGTCATTAACGCAGGATATTGCACATGATTTGACGCAGGCCATGAAGGAACGTGAAGAACCTAAACTCTCAACGCTTAGAATGCTGAAGGCTGAACTTCAGAAATTGCAGGCTGATAAAGGCAAGGGAGTTGAGATTACAGACGATGATGTTTACGCTGTGATTCGCAGACTCATAAAGCAGAGAAAAGATGCGGCAGAACAATATGCATCAGGAGGAGCGAATGACCGTGCAGAGTCAGAACTTTCAGAGATAAAGATACTTGAACCTTATCTGCCAAAACAGCTTAGTGATGATGAAATTGATTCAATGGTTGCAGAGGCAGCAAATGAGATTCATGCGGCAAGCCCAAAGGACATGGGTAAACTGATGAAGGCTGTGATGTCGAAGGCAAAAGGTCAGGCTGACGGTTCACGAGTGAAAGAAAGAGTGAATGCGTTTCTGAATCAAAAACAATAGGAAAGATTTCAAGCCGGCGGTCTATGTTATTTAGGATCACCGGCTGTTGTATTCACTGAAAGGTAAATCCGAAAGGATATTGATTTGTAAACAATATTTCTTTGATATGCAATTGAGCCGAAATTCTACAACTCAATTTTGAATCTGTCAAACGCACCCGTAAAATTCATTTAAACATACCTGAAAAAAATTATGACTTTATGCTAATGATTGAACTCAAAATTTTTCACAGGAGGTTTCACTTTAGCATGAAGACTTTTACACTCAATAACGGTCTCGTGATTCCTGCTATTGGTTTCGGAACATACAAGGTGAATTCTGAATCCGTATGCATGGCCATAAAAGCAGGGTACAGATATTTTGATACGGCATCATTCTACGGAACTGAAGGCATGATAGGCGAGGCAATATCACGAAGCGGAATGAAACGCGAGGAGTTTATCATTGCGTCGAAACTCTGGAAGACAGACATGGAATATGAGAACACACTGAGGGCATTCAACCTGACACTTGAGAATCTCGGAACAGATTACATTGATGTGTTTATGATTCACTGGCCAAACCGCAAACTCAATCTTGAAACATGGAGTGCAATGGAGGAATTATATTCGCAGGGGAAAATTCGTGTACTTGGACTGAGCAATTTTCTTCCGTATCATGCAGACGATATTCTGAATCACTGCAAGGTTAAGCCATTGATTGCGCAGTTAGAATTTCATCCGGGATATACGCAGACATTTGCACTGAATTACTATCATGAGAAAAATATTTTGCTTCAGGCATGGAGTCCGACAGCACGTGGAAGAGTTCTCGATGATGAATTGATTCGTGAACTGTCAGAAAAATATCACGTGAGTCCTGTGCAGATATGTTTGAGCTTCTGCATTCATGAAAACGTAATGCCATTGCCGAAATCATCATTAATTGAACGAATGAAGGAGAACCTTGAAAGCCTGAACATTGAACTTGAACGTGAAGACGTAATGAGAATTGAGAATATGCCTCCGAAGGGCTGGGGCGGAGAACACCCGGACAGAGAACGAGTGAGGGTTGTATAATTCGTATATCCCATTCAAACAGGAGGATTTTATATCATGAACGATGAATTTGTCCGCAAAGATGTACACGATGTTGAGGTAAGAAGGTTAGACCAACGGATTGATTCTGCGGTTCTTAACATGGAGGCAAAGATAGAGGCATATATGGCAAAAATGGATGCATCGCTTGAGGAAATGAAAGCCCAGAACGCAGCTTTTCGTGAGCATGTAACAAATGAGCTTGCTGATATAAGATTTGATGTTCAGCATATGCACAGCAGTATGAGCCGAGATATACGAGAACTTAGAGGTGAGATGTCAGCACTGAATTCAAAAGTCGATAACATAAGCCGAAATGTTGCACTCATCATGACGATAGCAGGACTTGCAATATCAGCCGTGAGTATACTGATTCAATTCATGAGGTGAACTGATATGAACGAAAAATTTTTACTGCTTCCGATTCTCATTCCTGCGATTTCCGCACTATTAATCCCGATGATAAGATTTCAAAACAGGAAAACCCGAAATATTTTCATTGAATGTTCAGTTATACTCAACACGATAATAATTCTTCTGCTTGTGATTTATCCTCCTTTGAACGCATTAACACTCTTCAGATTATCCGAACGTGCCGCATTTGCACTCAGACTTGACGGTCTTGGAACTGTCTTTGCTGTCCTGATTGCGTTGATGTGGCCTCTGACTACACTTTATGCATTCGAGTACATGAGCCATGAACACAGAGAGACATCGTTTTTTGGGTGGTTTGTACTGACATACGGAGTAGTATCCGGGATTGCATTATCATCAGACCTTCTCACGCTGTATTTATTCTATGAGGTAATGACATTAACGACATTGCCTTTAGTGATGCATGAGATGGACGGACGGGCACGTTATGCCGGAAGAAAATATTTGTTCTATTCTGTGGGAGGAGCAGCATGTGCATTCATAGCATTGACGTACATAATGTACATGGGCGGAGGAGAATCATTTATGCTGGGAGGCACATTAGGAGTGTGGCCTAATGAACCAAGTCAGATGTTATTATGGGCGTGGTTCTTGGGCTTCTTAGGATTCGGAGTGAAGGCGGCAATATTTCCGTTTCATAGCTGGTTGCCTGCCGCGTCAGTTGCACCTACACCCGTAACTGCTCTTCTTCATGCTGTTGCTGTCGTTAAGGCAGGAGTATTCGCGATAATCAGGCTCACATGGTATGTGTTTGAACCTGAAACGTTATCGGGAACATGGGCACAATATGCGGCATTCACACTTGCATGTATAACGATAGTCTACGGTTCATCAATGGCACTTGCAACACAGCACCTTAAACGAAGATTTGCATATTCAACCATAAGCCAGCTTTCATATATTCTTATTGGAGTATTACTTCTCACACCTGAGGGATTAGTCGGGGCATTAACACATATGGGAGGCCATGCAATAATGAAAATAAATTTGTTCTTCTGTGCAGGAGCTATATTGTGTCAGACGGAACGCGAGTATTTATTCGACATGCGCGGAATTGGTCTCGGAATGCCAAAGACATCATTTGCGTTATTGATTTCGGGATTAGCTTTGTGCGGACTTCCTCCGAGTGCGGGGTTCATGGGAAAATGGCAATTGGGTACAGCGAGTGCGGCAAGTTCACCTTTAGGTCATGCAGGAATTGCAACGTTAATGATTTCGGCTGTGTTGACTGTCCTTTACATCTTCTCGATATTCAGCATATTCATAATGCCTGGTCAGAATTTCGATTTTAAGACCGCGAACAGGGGAGTAAAAGATCCGGGAATATCAATGCTTGCACCTTTAGGAATTCTTGCTGTAGGAGCGTTTGTTTATGGGTTATATTCTCAGCCGTTAATCAATTTCTTCAACCGAATTGCTCAAGGGGTGCTATAATCTCAAAGTAATAATGCGTCTGTAGCTCAGTGGATAGAGCGTTGGCCTCCGGAGCCAAAGGTCAGGGGTTCAAATCTCCTCAGATGCGCCATTAAGACGATAATAAGCCTCGATATAATTTCGGGGCTTTCTTCATAAATTACCTATCACGAATTAATACGATTGG
>CAJOLN010000014.1:0-22468 GCA_905235395.1 uncultured Synergistales bacterium | reverse complement strand
CCCCCCTGTAGTAGAATAAACGCAAAATCTTTCTTAGGAGGTATTGAATAAATGACAAAGGAAGAAAGAACGAAATGTCACGCTATAATTCATGTGGCAACACTTGCGGCAGGCGGAGTAGGAAGCGGTTTAGCACAACTTCCCGGTTCTGATACAGTGCCTATAACAGCTATACAGGTAGGCATGGTCATAAGTCTGGGTGCAGTTTTCGGAATGAAGATCGAGAAGAGTGTCGCAACATCAATAGTAGGCGGATTTTTATCTGCTGCGTCTGGGAGATTTATATCTCAAATTCTCGTTGGGTGGATTCCGGGATTAGGGAATATTATCAACGCTGGTTCGGCTGTGGCAATTACGGAAGCACTTGGCTGGGAAGTAGCGGAAAATTTTGCGAAAGAGGCAGAACAGAATGGCGAAGAAGACGAATAATAACCTGAAAAAGAAAGGACGATTTTGGCTGTATCTCATCCTCATGCTTATTGTTCCCCTGCTGTGCTACATATCTAACTTTGCAATAAGGCGTTATGTTCTCAGCTATACCGTATGGGAATTTGCCTCAGGATTGCTTATTGTGGGGCTGGCAGATATGATCGTTTATGTATTATACGGCAATCGCGTATGGGTTTGGGATAAGAAAGAAGGACGTGCTGTCAATAGAATCTGGGAGATCATTTCAATGTCTAATGTTGTTTCGCTTCTTATCACTATAGGCATATTATTTCCTATCTACTTTGGTCTTTGCTTAGATGACAGAACGAGGGCTGTAGTTGTTGATACTCTTTCGGAGATGACTCTTTGCAGCGGTAAGATAATAATTAGCATCACAACTATATCTCAATATATACCTGTTATAAATCTTGGACTTGCACTTATTGCAGCAGGGTGGATTGTTATTGGTTTTCTTGCTCCACACCTGAAGAATTGTACACTATTCAGCAACTAATTTTCCGGAAGTACAACGAATTATGCCGGGTGGAGTTTCTTTGTTGAGGCTCTTACCGGTTATTTTTATGCCTGTGATATCATTCCGTCTGGAGGTGCTGAATGAAACAGATTGAACACGAAGAGATAAAGTTGAAACTTGACGGAATGCTTTTCACTTGGGACGATGAAAAAGAAAAGATTAATATCCGCAAGCACAGTATGGACTTCAAAACTGCAGCATCTGTGTTTATTGATACTGCATTATTCGTAGAGTATAACTCCGCTGATGATTACACAGGTGAAGAACGATTTGATGCTATAGGTGCTATTGGAGGTGGCACCACAATCTTTGTCGTTTACGTTGAGCGAATCACAATAGATGACAATGATATAATCAGGATTATATCAGCAAGAAAGACAACTAAAGAGGAGAGAAGAAGATATGTTAATGGGGATAGATGACGTACTTGCACTTGCAAAAACACCACAGGAACGAGAAGAAATGAAAGAACGTCTGCTTAGACTAATGGAAATGCGCGATGAAGATATAGACTTCTCTGATATTCCAAAGATAACAGACTTCTCTCGTTTCAGAAGAGCAAAACCGCATTTTGATGCAATGCGTGAACATAATCGAAAAGTTGAAGCAGAACGTGAAAGAAGAAAAGCAATAAATGAAACGTATTGAACACGAAGAAATAAAATTAGAGTTAGGCGGAATGTTATTCACGTGGAATGATGAGAAAGAGAAAATTAACATCCGCAAGCATGGTATTGATTTCAAAGTTGCAGCTAGAGTATTTATTGATTGTGATGCACTGCTTGAATATAATTCTGTTGATGATTTAACCGGCGAAGAACGCTGGAATGCAATAGGTATATTTGAAGCTGGTATTCTGTTCGTTGTTTATGTTGAACGCATAACACTCAATGACAAAGATGTAATCAGAATAATATCAGCCAGATACGCAGAAAGAGAGGAGAAAAAACGTTATGTCGGAAGGTATTAGGCAATATCTTGCACTTGCAAAAACACCACAGGAACGTGAAGAAATGAAAGAACGTCTGCTGAGATTAATGGAAATGCGCGATGAAGATATAGACTTCTCTGATATTCCAAAGATAACAGACTTCTCACGCTTTATACCAGGCAAACCTCGTTTCGATGCAATGCGTGAACATAATCGAAAAGTTGAAGAAGAACGTGCACGTAAAAAATCAATCAATACATCAGAATCAGAATGAAGCATTAAGATATTTTTATGCGTGTGCTACAATCATGAAAAATCTCAAACAGGAGGAATATTCATTATGGCACTCGCTAATGACGGAGATATTTACGTACCATACGAGAAACGCACAGGAAATGAATCAATCGTATACTTCACGAGAGATTTATCATCTCAGGGACTTCTGAAAATTTATGAACGTGTAAGTAAACCCATAACCGGCAAAATCGCAGTCAAACTTCACACAGGTGAACCTCATGGCCCTAACATAGTTCCGAGTGCATGGGTAAAAGAACTCATCATAAATGACATTCCTGAAGCACACATTGTTGAGACAAATGCATATTACGAAGGCGGAAGATACACCACAGAACAGCATCGTGAAACCATAAAGGTCAATGGCTGGACATTCGCACCCGTTGATATTCTCGATGAAGACGGAACTGCAATGCTCCCTGTTAAAGGCGGTCATTACTTCAAAGAAATGTCTGTAGGAAGTCATCTCCTCAATTATGATTCACTCTTAGTGCTCACACACTTCAAGGGTCATATCATGGCAGGCTTCGGAGGTTCAAACAAGAATATCGGCATTGGATGTGCTGACGGCAGAATCGGAAAAGGTATGATTCACACGACACCAGGACAGCCTAATCAATGGGACATAGCAAATGAGGGACTCATGGAAAGAATTTGTGAATCATCAAAGGCAACTGTTGATTACTTTGCACCTCATATATCATTCATCAACGTAATGCGGAACATGTCAGTATCATGCGACTGTGAAGGTGTTGCTGCTGAACCTGTCGTGACTCCCAATATCGGCATACTCGCATCACTCGACATTCTCGCAATTGATTCCGCGTCAGTCGATTTGATTTTCGCTCTTCCTGAAAATTTCAGAGCTGCTCTCGTTGAACGTATGCAGTCACGTCATGGCCTTCGTCAGCTTTCTTATATGAAGGAACTCGGAATGGGCAATGACAGATACACTTTGATTGATATCGATAACGGAGATGCAAAAATTTCACTCAAAGACGCAGTGAAGGACGTAAAACCTTTCAAGGCATAAAAAATCTGGGAGACCCTGATTTGATTCATGGCCTCCCGTTTTTTTTTTTTCTCGTTTATTTCTTATTCGAGTTTGAATCCTTTACGAAGCATACTACCTTCATCGGAAGTTCTATTTTTTTGTCAGCAGGAGGATTCACTTCTGAGTTCCATTGTGAGACTGGGATTTTATTTGCCTTCAGACTGTCAGGAGGAGTTATCACAGCAACAGGGAATGCGCCTTCGCTCTTGCAGTAATCGAACATCTCACCTATCGTTCTGCCCTCGTAATCATATGACACATCGAACGATGCGAAACTGTAACCGTCATCTGCTGCCGATAAAACATCGCGTATGAATGCGGAGATACCTTCGTTGTGAGTGCACATAGCTGTTATGTCGGCAATCAGGCTGTCAGAGTAGAGAATATCATCAACGCGCGCATATCTCGCATAACGTTCATTATCGGGATTGTGGAGTTCCATTACCGTATAGACATTAGGCGAAAGGTCTTCGATTGCCAGTGCAGTTAAGATTGAATGCGAATCATCGGCACCAAAATTCGGATCTCCTAGTATGATTGCCCCCTGTGCTTTCTTTATTCCTCCTCTGGTTAACGTATCTCTCTCTGAAGGATTGCCCTGTATAAAGAAAACTTCTTCATCAAGGTCATCAGGTCTCTCTTTAGCTATCAATGCTACCTGTCTTTCTGTAGCTTTAAGTTCACGCACCAAGTACGGCCCTCTTCCGTTCCAGCCGCAGATTAATACATGACCTTCAAATTTGCACGTGTTTATTCCCATCATCTCCCCTAACATCGTTTTTATCTTGCTGTTTATCAGCCTTTGCAGTACTTCAGCAAATACTACGCCGAACACCGCAACTCCGAACACTGAAAGCAGGAACACTATTATTCGTCCCCAGAAAGTTCTTGGAGACGCGGCAAATTCACCCTGACCGATAAGTGTGAACATCACAGACCATAGTGAATCAAAATATGAGCCTGCAAAATTCCTTTCCTGCCACCATACCAACAACGCGCTTCCTAAGAGCAGAGCAAAAAGAAGAATTACTGCCCCGACAAGACTATGCTTAATCTTCTTTGAGAGCGATATTCCCGTTCTTGTTCTTTTCACTGTCTTTATGAAACTGCTTCCTGCCATTCCCGGCCTCCTTAATCAAGAAAGTCTTTCAGTCTCTTGCTTGGCTGTCTGAGTTTCCGAAGTGCTTTAGCCTCTATCTGTCTGATTCTCTCCCTCGTTACGTTGAATTTCTTCCCAACTTCCTCAAGCGTATATGAATGTCCGTCCTCAAGTCCAAATCTATAATGCAGAACTTCACGCTCCCTCTCTGATAATGTACTGAGCATCTCTTCAATCTGTTCATGAAGCAAATGACCCGCCGCAGCTTCATCAGGGCTTGGCAAATCATGATCTTCAATGAAGTCTCCAAGCTGTGAATCTTCTTCTTCGCCTATTGGGGTTTCAAGAGATACAGGCAGTTGTGATATTCGTCTTATCTCTTCAACTCTTGAGGCCTCAATTCCCATTTTCTTCGCTATTTCCTCATCTGAAGGTTCACGCCCAAGCTCCTGCACAAGCAATCTCGAAACCCGCACCATTTTGTTTATAGTTTCTACCATGTGAACAGGTACACGTATTGTTCTTGCCTGGTCAGCAATAGCTCTCGTTATTGCCTGTCTGATCCACCACGTTGCGTATGTGCTGAACTTGAAGCCGCGACGGTAATCGAATTTCTCAACAGCTCTTATCAATCCCAAATTACCCTCCTGAATCAAATCCAGAAAGAGCATTCCACGACCAATATATTTTTTCGCGATACTCACAACTAAACGAAGATTCGCATCAATCAGACGCTTTTTTGATTCAACGTCTCCTTTTTCCATTTTCTGGGCAAGTTCAACTTCTTCTGCTGCCGTCAAAAGTGATACCTTGCCTATCTCGCGAAGATACATTCTCACTGGATCAGTTAATGGTATGTCGTCCAGTTTCGTAAGTTCACTGTCCACTGACGGAATGAATTCCTCACGCTGTTCCTGTGCTTCGGGAATCTTTCCGATATGAGCCTTATCTACTACATCAATTCCCATTTCCTGAAGGTTCGTGAATATCCTGTCGAGAGTATCAGCATCCCATGACTCCGCAGGTATATGACGCTCAATGTCTCCAGGCGTTACATATCCTCTGTCTTGTCCTTCGTCTATAAGATCCTGTTCACCGTCCTCCATGTCTTTATCTTCTTCAGGTATACTTTCATCAAAATCTTCTGTTTCATCGTCTGATTCTGATTCTGATTCTGATTCTGATTCCAAAGCAAAATTATCATCAGCTAATTCAACTGGTTCAACTGATTCCGAATTTTCTACAAAATCTTTCTTTTTGGCCTTGCTGTTTCTTGCCAATATGACCGCTCCTTTCACATAAATTTATTTTCATGGCTTACGTTTATTGCAGCTCCTAAAAACGGAGGAAATTCTTCAACTGATGAGCCTCCTGTTATTTCCTTTGTTGTATCTGTCTCAAACTCAGAAAGTATCTCACTGATTCTCAAATCAAATGGCCTGTCATTTTCCCAGAGCATAAAAAATCTGTCGTAACCGAATTTCTCAGCGTAGTATGAAATGTTTTTTACTTCTATGAAACTGTTTACATCTTCGAGAAATTTCGCCAGTCCACTGAGATATTCCGTACAGTCATAGAAGGGTTCATTGCTCGCTATTGCTATTACCTTCGTGTTGCCTTCGTAGATACCTCTGCTCCATAATGAGCATGATGTGATTCCTGCAAAGAGTCCCCGTGATGATTCGAGAATACCAAGAGAGGCTATGATGATCTTTTCAAACATCTCAGAGAATCCGAACGTCATAATAAACCCCAGATTCATGAAGTGATCAGGGCCGTATCTAAAAAAATTTTCGCGTGAAAGATTTCCTACACAGCCTGTTGCAGGTGAGGCCATGAAGAAAAATTCACTTCCCAGATTCAATGATGCCTCAGAAATTCGTTTTAGAGTGTCATCATAAAATCTGTTAAGTGATACTGGATGATAGTCTCTTCCAAAAGGAAACCATGAGGAAATTTCAACGTATAACTCTGAATTCCAGAAGGGCAGTACCAAATCTAAACCGATTCCTCCGCTTCTTTTTGCTGCCTCTCACGTATAACCTTCACTACACATTCAACCAGCATTGTTATCTCTGGCTTCGTTACCTGATAATTTGCTCCTACGCTCGCTGCTTTGTTCTTGATGTCGTTCGCCATTATCGATGAGAATACTATTACGGGTATATTCTTTGTCTCCGGGTTCTCTTTGATCCTTCGCGTCAATGTCAGGCCGTCCAGTCTTGGCATTTCGACATCAGTAATCAAAAGGTCGCAGTGTTCACCTTCACGCACAATTGAATCATACGCAACTTTTCCGTCAGGGCATATATGAAGGTCAGTGAATCCGCTTGCCATTAACGCATCTTCAACCTGCTTTCGTATCAGCGGCGAGTCTTCCGCAACGATAATATGATAATCGCCTGGATGACCTACTCCTTCCATCATCGCAACCGCCTTGCCTGGATCTCCTGAATGCTGAATCACTAACTGCGGGCTTATCGTCTGCACTATTGCTTCATAGTCGAGGAGCAGCACGTTTCTTGAATCGCGTTTGATTACGTAGAGTATCCAGTCACCTAAATATTTTCCCGTCATGCTCGCGTCTAAATCTTCAGATTTGATTCTGTAGATTCGTTCTACTGCATCGACAACAAATCCCAGTTTCACTTCATTGAACTCTGCTATGATAACTTTGCTCTGCTCCATTGGTGTTATGGGAGGAATTCCGAGAAAGATTCGCAGATCTACCATAGGCAGCACTTCACCGCGAACTGATGTTATGCCGATTAATGCAACAGGTGCATCTGGAATTGAACGTACTCCGGGCCATCTTAAAATCTCTCGTGTCTTATCTACATTGATAGCGAAAGACTGATCTCCGAGAACAAAAACTACTAACTGCCATTCATTTGTCCCCACTTCAGTCGTTACTTTTTTGACTTCCTGCATTCTTCTAACAGCCTCCGCTTAAAATGACATGTGTAATATATCTTATCATATTTACTTTTTTTCTTTCTTCTTTTGCAGTAAAAACATGAAAATAAAATCACCCCCCGTAAAAAGGAGGGTGAAACATTCTGATGCTGAGTTGTTAATCCGCTGCCTGATAAAGATCAATGATCGTTGCTTCTACTTTCTTCTTGTCATCATATGGTCTTGCTATAAGCATTATCTTCGCAAATCTTGCACGGCCTGTCGTGTTCTCCAGAATATCAATGTGTACCCATTCTCCTTCTGGAGGAGTTGCTTTTCCGCTATAATTGCCTATTTGAACCCAGTTGCTTTCTGATGATTCAGTTATAAGCTCCCAGTCTACTTCTGAGTGTATTCTGACGCTTGCATCCTTGAGGTCTCCTTCTTTTGGAAATGCATAATTTCTTTGGTGAACTGTTGAATGCATTGGTGGGTTTGGACAAGTGATATCCACTGCAAAATTCTTCGTGAATGTTCCCCAGCATTCTCCTCCTGGTACATAATCATAAGATGTAATATAGTCAACAACTACACCGTCATTTACTGCTCCCTGCAAATTGAGTTTTACATCGTTATAGCCTTTTTTCCAGTCAGCCTGTTCTACTTTCAGCACAGCAAAGAAAGGATATCTATATTCATTCAGTGATGCTTCGTTTGCAGTAAATCCAGTCTCTGCATCTTTATCTCTCACTGGCCTGTCAAAATCAGCCTTCACTTTTGCTGATGTGGCTGTCGATGTATTTGTGAACCCAATGTTTGTCGTATCCACAGAAACAGAACCAGAGAAACTCATTCCTTCAAATGCTCCGAAATTATGAGCTGTAAATATTCCTTCATCACTCCAGGTGAAGTTTTCAGTGTAAGTTGTGTTTTTAGGTGCACCGTTAGGCATTGAAGTACTTACAACCTCACCTATCGCGGAATCTCCTCTGTTTAACGAAATGTTGATTTCATTTCCCAGAGTAAAGCCTTTCAGGAATCTAAGTGTATAGGCGGTATAGTTGTAACGTACAATCTCGGTAGATATTTTCATTGGGTCTGTATACATGCTCGATGAGACAACAAAATAATCGCATTTGTCAGTGAATGAGTGAACAGAATATATCTGATAATCCAGAATGTTTGTTCGATTACCGTCAAAATGACTTTTTATAAATGAATCCCATCCGCCTTCTACTTTCCATGCACTCCATGTTTTCAGATTACTGTATGACCAGTCATAAGTTCCAGTGAAAGCCCTCGATATTTCAACTATGTTGTTATCTGCCGCCGCCGATGCCCTTATGGCTGATGCAGTGCGTATGTTTTCTTTTGCCTTATCCCTGATACCTGCGAGCCAGCGATAATATCTTTCCCAGCGTTCAACCTGAAATTTTATGTATTCCTCTTCAATGTCATAAGGTGAATCAAATTCCTCCAATGGTACCAGTGTACTTATGTCCGGCACTACATACGCGAAAACCTGATCGAGCTGAAGTGTATTGCCTTCAACTTCACCAACTTCATACCCATTTACTGCCTGCTTTGTGATTGCGAAGAGTTCAGTATCAGGAGTGATGTCAAGCATGGTAATATCAAGCGATAAGTCTTTAAAAACTTCAACTGTACGTTTGATTTCCGCTTCACTTGGGTGAAATACAACCATAAGGCCGCCGTTGTTGTAGTTGTTGAGAAGTTCATCATGGAGAAATTTATTTTGCCAGATGAAAGCATCCCGTTCTTCTTCAGGTATTTCCTTCAAGACCTTTTCAAGCTCTTCGGTCGTAAGATACTCATAGACATTATAGAACTTGTGTGCCATAACCTTATCCCAAATACCTTCGCTCTTCAACCTATCGATCATCTGATTGAACTCTTCAGTGGTTCTTATGTCAAACATGCTTGGCAAAACACCATCTGAATTAGATACCTTTGAGGATGAGCTGCTGCTGCCACAGCCTCCAACACTGATTGCCGCGAAAGCAAAGAAGACCGCAATCAATAACCAAAAATTTTTACTGTTTTTTGAGAAGTTTGAGAAGTTCATTGTATCAGAACCTTTCATTAAATAAATGCAATGCAGTGAGTATACTATATAATAACAATTTTGTCATTCGTTTTTTATGTTGCTTCTTTAAATTTTTGTACGTGAATTTAATTTTCGTTTGTCCACACTTCAGTCGTTACTTTTTTTTTTCTTCTTTTGCAGTGAAAACATGAAAAAAAAATCACCCCCCGTAAAAAGGAGGGTGAAACATTCTGATGCTGCGTTGTTAATCCGCTGCCTGATAAAGATCAATGACCGTTGATTCTATTTTTGTCTTGTCTTCATATGGTCTTGCTATAAGCATTATCTTCGCAAATCTTGCACGGCCTGTCGTGTTCTCCGGAATATCAAAGTGTACCCATTCTCCTTCTGGAGGAGTTGCTTTTCCGCTATAATCGCCTATTTGAACCCATTCGCTTTCTGATGATTCATGTACAAGCTCCCAATCTCCTTCTGAGTGTATTCTGACGCTTGCATCCTTGAGGTCTCCTTCTCTTGGGAATGCATAATTTCTCTGGTGAACTGTTGAATGCATCGGCTGGTTTGGAGAAGTGACATTCACTGCAAAATATTTCTCGAATGTTCCCCGAGCATTACCCCCTACATAGCCCAAAAGTACACCGTCACGTATTTCTCCCTGCAAATTGAGGTTTATGTCGTCATAGCCTTTTTTCCAGTCATCTTGTCCAACTCTCAGCACCGCAATAAACGGGTAAGTATGTTCTTCAATTGATGATTGTCTTGGTATAAATACTATCGGCGATTTAGCTTGGGCTGGCCCGAAAAACTCACTCCTAACATTTGCTGATGAGGCTGTCGATGTATTTATGAACTTTACTGCATCCGTGTTCGCTATAAGAGTTTTTGTGAAACTTATTCCATCAAATGCTCCGAAACTATGAGCGGCAAATATTCCATCAGCACTCCACATGAAATTCTCTCTGTAAATCGATTGAGTCAGTGATGTCTTTACTACCTCTCCAATTTCAGAATCCCCTCTATTTAACGAGATGTTGATTTCGTTTCCAAGTGTAAAGCCTTCCAGGAAGAACTTTCGATTACCATAGTAGTCTATACGCGTCTCGGAGACTACTTTCGTTGGATTTGTATACATATTTGAAGAGATAACAAAATAATCGTATTTGTCTGTGAATGAATGAACAGAATATATTTGATAATCCAGAATGTTTATCCGGTTTCCGCTGAAACTCTCTAATATGTCCTTATCATATCCCCCTACAATTTCCCATTTGCTCCACTCTTTCAGATTACTATATGACCAGTCATAAGTGCCAGTGAAAACCTTCGATCTTTCAACTATGTCGTTATCTGCCGCCGCCGATGCCCTTATGGCTGATGCATTGCTTATGTTTTCCTTTGCCTTATCCTTGATACCTGCGAGCCAGCGATAATATCTTTCCCAGCGTTCAACCTGAAAGTCTATGTATTTCTCTTCAACCTCATAAATTGAATTATATTCGTCTATAGATACCAATGTACTTATGTCCGGCACTACATACGCGAAAACCTGATCGAGCTGAAGTGTGTTGCCTTCAACTTCACTAACTTCATACCCATTTACTGCCTGCTTTGTATATGCGAATATTTCGGTATCAGGAGTTATGTTAAGCATGGTAACATCAACTGACAAGCCCTTAAGAACCTCAGCTGTATGTTTGATTGCCTCTTCACTTGGATGGAATACAATCAGAACCCAGCCGTTGTTGTAGTTGCTGACGATTTCATCATAGAAAAATTTATTTTGCCAGATGAGATCGTCCCGTTCTTCTTCAGGGATTTCCTTCAAGACCTCTTCAAGCTCTTCAGGCGTAAGATACTCATTGAAATTATAGACCTTGTGTTCCATAACCTTGCTCCAAATGCCCTCACTCTTCAATCTATCGATCATCTGAGTGAATTTTTCACTAGTCCTGATGTCAAACATGGTGGGCAAATCGAGAGTCGAATCAGACACCCTTGATGATGAGTTACTGCTGCTGCCACAGCCTCCAACACTGATTGCCGCGAAAGCAAAGAAGACCGCAATCAATAACCAAAAATTTTTACTGTTTTTTGAGAAATTTGAGAAGTTCATTGTATCAGAACCCTTCATTAAATAATTTCAATGCAGTAAGTATATGTTGTAATAACAAATTTGTCACTCGTTTTTTATGTTGCTTCTTTAAATTGTTGTACGCGAATTTAATTCGTGATAATCTTTCTTGTCATTACTGATTCAATTCGTATAGGAGGAAAAATTTTTTACAATATGATCTTTGACAGCATAAAAAAAGCTCTCGGTCTTGATCCCAATGAGAGAGCACTGAAAAAATATACATCACTGGTTGAAATCATCAACTCATACTCCGAAGACGTACATGCGAAATCAAATGAGGAAATCAAATCGCGGTTCACAGAACTGAAATCGCAGGTGCAAAATGATTCTGCATTAATCGATGACATTATGCCAGAAGTGTTCGCAATCGTAAGAGAGGTTAGTGAACGTACTATAGGACTTAGGCATTATGATGTTCAGTTAATCGGAGGAATGGCACTTCATGACGGACGCATTGCAGAAATGAAAACAGGTGAAGGAAAAACTCTCGTTGCAACTCTGGCTGTAGTGTTGAATGCTATGAAGGGTGAAGGTGTTCATCTCGTCACTGTGAATGATTATCTCGCTAAACGTGATGCCGAATGGATGAAACCAATCTACAATTTTCTTGGCCTCTCTGTAGGTGTGATTTATCCATACATGCCCAATGATGAAAGATACAGTGCGTACATGTCAGACATAACATATGGAACAAATTCCGAATTTGGTTTTGATTATCTCCGCGACAATATGGTCATGACATCTCAGGATATGGTTCAAAGAGGGCACAGCTATTGCATAGTTGACGAGGTAGATTCGATTCTCATTGATGAAGCAAGAACTCCGTTAATCATATCAGGGCCTTCAGACGATGACGCAGACCTTTACGTGAAAGCAGACAATGCCGCCCGAATATTGAAAGAAGGAAGCGATTTCGAGAAGGACGAGAAAGAACGAAGTATCTCAATGACGGAATCAGGAATCCAGAAATGCGAAGATTATCTCAAGATACCCGGATTATTTTCTGACGCGGCACATTCTGATTTAGCACATAGAGTTGTGCAGTCATTGAAGGCTCATACGCTCTACAAGAGAGACACTGATTATGTAGTAAAAGACGGAGAGGTTATCATAGTTGATGAGTTCACAGGAAGATTGATGATTGGACGAAGATATTCTGACGGACTTCATCAGGCAATCGAGGCAAAAGAACGCGTGAAAGTTGGACGTGAAAGCCAGACACTTGCGACGATAACTCTTCAGAATTACTTCAGAATGTATAAGAAGCTCGCAGGCATGACAGGTACAGCATCAACAGAGGCAGAAGAATTCAAAGAGATATATGGTCTTCAGGTTGTGACGATACCAACGCACAAGAAGATGATTCGAGTCGATAACCCCGATGTGATTTACGCGACGGAACAAGAGAAATTCAGTGCAGTATCAGATGAAGTTGAAGAGTGTCATAAAAGAGGTCAGCCTGTTCTTGTCGGAACAACATCAATTGAAAATTCAGAACGTGTAAGCAAATTACTCAAGGCGAGAAAAATTCCTCATCACGTATTGAACGCTAAGTATCACGAGAAGGAAGCGTACATTGTTGCTCAGGCAGGAAGAGAAGGTGCTGTTACTGTAGCTACGAACATGGCAGGCAGAGGAACAGATATTATGCTTGGCGGTAATCCTGAATTCCTCGCAAAAGATAAAATACAGAACAGTGAAGACCAAGCAGAGTATGAGCGTTATCTTAAAGAGTTCACAGAAACATGCAAAGCTGAACATGAACGTGTAGTTGAACATGGAGGTCTTGCAATCATAGGAACAGAACGGCATGAATCACGGCGAATCGATAATCAGTTACGAGGGCGTTCAGGTCGTCAGGGCGATCCGGGAATGTCGAGGTTCTACTTGTCGCTTGAAGATAATTTACTGCGTCTCTTTGGGTCTGAGAGAATACAGCCTATCATGGGTAAACTCGGAATGAAAGACGGAGAAGCAATAGAATCGCCAATGTTGAGCAAGATAATTGAGAATTCACAGAAAAAGGTTGAGGAAATGCACTTTGACATCAGAAAGCAATTACTAGCCTATGATAACGTGATGAATCAGCAGAGAGAAGCAATATATTCAGAACGTGGTGCAATACTGACGACAGCAGATGATGAAATGTCTGCATACGGCTGGGATATAGTTGAAGGAGTAATCAACGCAATACTCGATAAATATTTTCCAGAGGACAAATCATCAGAACCTGAACCTGAACGCGCGGCCTCAAGACTTAAAACGTTATTCGGAAGCGGAGCCGAATGCGGAATTGCAAAAGTAGATAACCGTCTCGATATGGAGGGAATGCGTCAGGAAATCATCGACGCTGTGAAGTCCCGTTATGATGCAAAGATGACTGAACTTGATACAAGCTCGGAGAAAAAAGTTACTGGCAGTCTGATACGTTATATTCTTCTGGATACATTGGATTCAGCATGGAGAGATCACCTTTTGAGCATGGACGAACTAAGACGCGGAATAGGACTGCGTGCAATCGGACAGAAAGACCCGTTGATTGAGTATCAGTTTGAATCGTTCAATTTGTTTCAGGATATGACATCGAGGGTCAAAGAGAAATTCACGGATCAGATATTCAGAGTTCATATACTGAGTGAGAAAACGAAACCAGAACGCAAAATGAACCTTGAGAAGCAGGAATTTATGAGTGCATCGGGGAGACAGGAAAATAATAACCCTCGTGTACCAGTAAAGAAGGGCATGAAGATAGGACGAAATGATCCATGCCCATGCGGAAGCGGAAAGAAATACAAATATTGTCATGGAAGAGGACTTTAAATGAAAAAAAATATTTTTGCGGCAATTTTTATTCTCCTGTTTACATCTTCTGTTTACGCTGATGATTTGATTGATAATTCATCAATTAGGATGAGGCAGGTTGAATCTCTCAACATGGGAAGCAATTTACTTCCAGCATACGCAAGGACGAATTCATTAAGGCAGTCAGACGTACCAGAGTACAGCATTCAAAAAATGATACGAATGAACCCTGACTTTACGACTTACCCTGAGGCAAATGGAATCATCTGGCTGAAACATGTAACGTTCACTGAGTCTGCTAACGGAGGAAGTGAAATCACGAGGCTGTATGTGATACTTGGCAGGCATGGACTGAGCAGCAAATGGCTGAACTGGAACATACAGATACCAAATAAGGGGAGCGTTGAAATTCTCGAAGCTGACATTTACGATTATTCGACAGCCTCAATTGTAACGAGCGTAACAGCAGAAGAGGATACGAGTGCGGGAATTAAGACAGTGAAATTTATGGGAATGCCTGAGATATTCATTATTGCAATTGCGTGGCGTGAACATTTAGCGAATCAAATATCGCTTGAAGGATTATGCTGGACGCAGGAAGATTTAAGGGTATGGGAATCTGTAGTTGAGGTAAATTCTCAGCAGGCACTTGCATACAAATCATTTCCCGATTTCAGGACTCCCGACATTGAAAGAGGCACTAACGATACGGAATACACATGGCGCAGAGTGAACATAGATCCGTATGACACATCAGAAGGTTTAGCGAGATTGCAGAGGTCAGGAATAGTATTCAGTACGAGACGTGGCAGTTCCGGCTTACAGGGAATCATTAAAGACGCAGAGAGTGTGAATGTGCAAGCACCAGCAGAGGCAATGCAGAGATACAGGCGTTCAGGAGAAGCAGGGTTAATCGACTGGTTGAGAAGACAGCCAGAGATAGAACTTGCGGAAGGGACATCGAGAAAAATTCCAGCAAATGGAGCATGGACGAACACAGAAAAGATTCTGCTTGCGAAATCATGGATAACAGGAACATCATTGCATTGGCAGTTACCGTTTGAACCTGACGAAAATACACCGATATGTAGTGCAATGTTCTGCTCACCAATTCTTGAGGCAGGAAAAAATTTTTACAGCATGAATGACAATAAACTTTTAGGAGGAATAAAGATATTCACTGCCTCAAATGGAGGAACGTTTATATCAAGAAGAATCCCGTCAGGCAAAGCATCAGATAATCGTCTTTCTGCGATAATGGATTTGAGACTCAATGATCAGGGAATGATGCGTGGAAAAGTGAGATTGATTCTGCGAGGTGCATGGGGAGCGTTAATGCTGGGCAATAATCCTTCAGACGGAAGTGCAAGAGGAGCATTGCTTTCATTGTTTCCGGGACTGACGAACATAACGGAAGTGAAATACAAAAGCATAAAGGGAACACCAGAGATCTCATTCACGATAGAGAATAAGCCAGGCATAGGCGGAACAGGAAAGGGAGTTTTAGCAATACTGCCATTGTTTGAGCCTGTATCACTGCGTTCACTTAGAGAATATGAAGCACCAATTGAGATAAGATTTCCGTTTGTGATAGATCAGAACATAACGCTGGGCTTCCCTAAGAATGCAAAAGAGGCTTTAGTTTCAGGAAAGACAGGAAGAAACCCTGACAAGATAAATTACTCAGACAGTTACCAGAACAGAAGACACAGATTGATTGCAGAGGCGAGATTTGAATTGAATATGCAAAGTGTAAGTGCTGGTAACATGGCCTTACTTAGAAAATGTCTTGATCAGTGGCGTTCGTTTTCATCGCGTCAGATACCAGTGAGATAGGAGAGATGAGCTTGAACGGAAAGAATACAGCAGTCGAAAGATTGAATGACTCATTGAGAGAATCGGTGAATGCACTCGGAGTGAAAGATATAGAGTGTGAATTCGAGAAACCAAAGCATGAAGGACATGGAGACAGAGCGGCGAACGCAGCAATGAGATTAGCGCGTCCATTGAGAATGAATCCCAGAGACATAGCCCAAAAGATAGCGGGAAATTTAAACTCGGAATTCATAGACAGAACTGAAATTGCCGGGCCTGGATTTGTGAATGTATTTCTGTCCGGGAAATTTTATGCTGAAGTCATATCTGATATTCTCAAGCAGGGGAATGAATACGGAGCAGTGAATCTCGGAAACGAAAGAAAAGTTCAGGTTGAGTTCGTGAGTGCAAATCCTACAGGGCCATTGCATATAGGTCATGGAAGAGGAGCGGCAGTAGGTGACAGTATTGCACGCATACTGAAGTTCACGGGCTGGAATGTTCAGAGGGAATATTACGTGAATGATTCGGGACTTCAGATTGATACGTTGGGACGATCAACGCAGGCGAGATACTTTGAGCTTCTGAATCACGAATCACATTTTCCTGAGAATGGCTACAAAGGAACATACATATATGACCTTGCACGTGAAATAATAAATCTCGAAGGCAGAAAATTTCTTGATGTCCCAGAAGAAGAGAGCTTAGATTATTTCAGGAAATATGCATCAGAAAAAATCATGTCAGGTATAAAAGCTGACCTTGAAGAATTCCGCGTGAGCTTCGATAAATTTTTCCCAGAGGGTTATCTTCATCAGAACGGACTCGTAAAATCCGCAATGGAAGATCTCAAAGCACGAGGCTATGCATATGAACAGGACGGTGCTTTATGGTTCAGGACAGAAGACACAATAGGAGATGACAAAGACCGTGTATTGATTCGCGCGAATGGAATCCCTACATATTTTGCGTCTGATATTGCGTATCACAGAGATAAATTCATCACGAGAGAATTTGAGAGAGTGATTGATGTCTGGGGAGCGGATCATCACGGGTACATAGCAAGAGTGAAGGCGGCAATAAAAGCTATTGGGAAAAATCCTGATGACTTTGATGTGTTACTGATACAGCTTGTGAATCTCATTCGTGACGGCGAGATAGTAACGATGTCAACGAGGGCAGGAGAGTTCATAACGCTTAGAGATGTTCTTGATGAGGCAGGAATAGACGCAACGAGATTCTTTTTCCTGATGAGACGTTCAGACAGCCAGTTAGATTTTGATTTGGATTTGGCCAGAAAGCAGGGCAATGATAATCCTGTGTTCTATGTTCAGTATGCACACGCAAGAATATCGGGTGTACTGCGCGAATATCAGAATAGAGGCGGAAAACTTGAAAGCATTTGCCCGAATGATATTACGGAAGAGATATTCAAAGACAGGAATGCGAGAGAATTAGCTGATACATTATCGTACTATCCTGATGAAGTCATGCAGGCTTCACGGGAATTAGCACCTCAGACGATAACGGGATATGTTCTGAACCTTGCAGGAATTTTTCACGCGTTCTACAACACGAACAGAATACTTGATGAACCAGACGAAAAAATTTCAATGGGACGCATAAATCTCATAATGGCGGCAAAAATTGTAATTGCGTCATGTCTTGAGCTTCTCGGAGTAAGTGCGCCGGAGAGAATGTAGTTATGCTTTCATTGAGACGGATAATAATCATTGCATTGGGATTAGTGATATTTGCTATTGCAGTGAGCTATTATCGGTTTGAACTTGATCGTATAGCACAGATACGGGAAGCAATTGTTAAGAGTGAGGCGTTGCTGAAACAAAAGCAGGATAATGTACGAGATTACAAAGAGCAGGTTGCGTTCTACAAGACACAGGAAGGAGTAGAACATCTTGCACGTGAACAGTACAATCTGGTTGGAGCTGGTGAACGAATAATCCTGCTGAAGAGTCCGGATGAAGAAGTGAAAGATGAAGATGAACCTGCAAATTTGAATCAGAAATAAAAAAATCCCCCTTATGAATCAAATCACGAGGGGGAAAATTTTTGTGTTAGTGAGTTGCTTTGAGATATTGCAAATCTCCGTACCAGTATGAGGCCGTAGTGCCTCCGTCAATCAGGAAATCACTTCCTGTAATCCAGCGTCCCCGACTGCTCATCAGGAACTCAGCAAGATCACCAACTTCATCAGGAGTTCCTGCTCTGCCTGCCGGACATAAACGAAGCATCTTAAGATAACCTTCTGCTCTTGGGCCATGAAGTTCATCATTAGCGAGAGGAGTGATAATTATTCCTGGACTGATTGAATTGATTGTTGCTCCGCGTTTACCCCAGTGAGTTGCTTCATACATTACACGAAGGACATTACAGCGTTTTGAATATTGATATGCTTTCAGTGTATCAGTGATTGCTTTGATGAATGAGAGATTCAATAACTCATCTACAGGTGAAGTTGCAAGCAGTTCATTCTGTTCTTCGGGTAAAGCAGGAAGGCGATGACCTGACTGAGAGGAGATAACTACACCTGAGCCTGATTCAGCGATAATCTTTCCGAATTCTTCAAGCAATACTGCAGTTCCGTAAAGGTCAACTCTCAGAATATCTTCAACGGGTGCCTGAGAAGGTGAAACACCAGCGGCATTGATGAGATTCATGACACGTCCGAATTTTTGTGAATGTTCAATGAGCGCAAGAATATCATCACGTGAACCAAGATTTACGGCTATTGTGCTAGTCTCGAAACCTGCATCTTCGAGAATTTTTGCGGCACGTTCAGCGTTTTCCTCTTTGAGGTCAGCAAGAACTACATGTTTGCCTGCACCTACTCTTCGTGCTATTGCCTGACCTATAGAGCCAGTTCCTAAAAGCACAACTACATCTTTACTCATAATCTAACATCTCCTTTGACGATTTTTGAAAATATGGATCTAAGTATAAAACAAATATAAAGAAAGAATAAGAAAAAAGCCCATTATGAATCAACTCACGAGGGGGAAAATTTTTACTTAAGGATTAGAACGCGTGCTGTTTCGTGTGAGCTGTATATGGAGCTTCAAGGGCAGCAATTTCTTCATCACTGAGAGTAATATCAACTGCTGAAACTGCTTC
The DNA here is from genome assembly GCA_905235395.1 of uncultured Synergistales bacterium. Classification (GTDB taxonomy): domain Bacteria; phylum Synergistota; class Synergistia; order Synergistales; family Aminobacteriaceae; genus JAFUXM01. The sequence continues at coordinate 3,280 of CAJOLN010000014.1, read as the reverse complement.
TTCAACATGCTTCACGCTTGTAGTTCCAACGACAGGCGAGCATATGAAAGGTTTACTCAGCATCCATGCAAGTGCTTCCTGAGCCATTGAACAGCCATGTTCCTTAGCAACACGTTCGAGGTTATCGACTACAGCCTTGTCCTGTTCAGCAGTCTTTTCTGTCCATACCATTGGGCTAACGCCGTCAATTTTCGTTCTTGCTGTTTGAGTTCCCCATGGATGTGCGCATCTTCCTCCTGCGAGAGGACTCCATGGATTCACGCCGACTTTACGGTCGAGGCATAACGGCATCATCTCGTGTTCTTCTTCGCGGTAAATCAGGTTGTACTGATTCTGCATCGTTATGAACTTCGTCCAGTGATTACGCTCTGCAATGTTCTGCAATCTCTCGAACTTCCACGCATCCATTGTACACGCACCGATATATCTTGCTTTGCCTGACTTCACTACATCATGAAGTGCTTCCATAATTTCTTCCATAGGAGTGAAAGCATCAAGTCTGTGAATCTGATACAGGTCAACGTAATCGAGGCCCAAGCGTTTAAGACTGTGATCTATTTCCGTCATGATGTTCTTTCTGGATGAACCTGTTCCGTTAGGTTTTCCTGCTCTCATCTCGAAATTGACTTTTGTAGCTACGACTATCTCATCACGATTAAGATTGAATTCGCGAATCAGTTTGCCGGTTATCTCTTCACTGCTGCCGAGCTGATATACATTTGCGGTGTCAAAAAAATTTATGCCGAGTTCGATTGCTTTTTTGAAGAGAGGTTTTGCGTCTTCAAATTCCATTGCCCATGGGAAGACTCCGTTTTCAGTGCCTGGTTTGCCGAAGCTCATCATGCCTAAGCATACGCGTGATACATCAACGCCGGAATTGCCGAGTTTAACATACTTCATAATGTTATATGCTCCTTTTATCTGTGATGTGATAATATTAAATTAGTGTGATATATTTTTCCAATTGAAGCATTCTATTAATGATTAAGAATTTTTATCATGGACACTAAGCAGATTGATTATATTATTGAACTTTCAGAGACGAAGAATTTCAACAGAGCAGCAGAAAATCTATTCATATCACAGCCTGCATTATCGTATCAGATAAAACTTGCTGAAGAAGAAATACGCTTTAAACTCTTTGAACGTTCAGCAAAAGGAGCGGTACTCACTCCTGCTGGAGAACAATTCTGCGTAACACTCAGGAACATACGCGATGAACTTAAACGTGCAATTGAACAGGGGCAGAATTTCAGTTCACGTTACAGCACAAATATCACGATAGGACTTCCAATGAGATCTGCGATATATTTTCTCCCTGAGGCGATTGAAAAGTTTGAACAAGAGAACGAAGGCATATCAGTTACGCCTCATTTCATAGCGTTATATGATTCGTCATCATTCCTTAAAGGTGAGGAGGATATTCTGTTTGCGAGACTTCAGGATGTAAAGCACATACCAGAGATAAGGATACATGCACTATTTGAGAGCAGGATATATCTGATTAGTGAGAGGGATGATGAACTTGCGGAGAGAGAGATTATTCATGCGGAAGATTTGAGAGGCCGGGTTCTAATGACAGGCGGGGGTTCACCTCCTGAACTCAAGTCTGTACAGCAGAGAATCATCAATGAGATTCACGTAGACTATTTCAACAGCAATGACCGGGAGACAACACTGACAAACATCAGAGCGCATAAGGGCATCTGTCTTGCGCCCGGCTTCCTGAACGATCACAACAATGAATTTGCGTGGACATTATTTGACTGCCCGGAAAGAATCAAGTGTGTATTGTGTACTCATTCAGGAGACAGAAGAGAGAGCGTGAAAAGTTTCGTGAGCTTACTGCAAGGGATGTACAAAGGAAACCCGGAGTTCAAAGCGTGAACCTCCGGGCAAAATGAATTATTAAGCTAAAAGATTTCCCAAGTCTGCGTGTTCAATTTTGTGTTTCTCGGCATAACCCGTAAGAATAAGAGTTAATGCACCGTCACTCGTAACGTTGCACGCAGTTCCGAATGAATCCTGAAGAGCAAAAATCGTGAGTATTAACGCAGTACCTGAAGCATCGAACCCAAGCACGCCGGTAACCAATCCCAATGATGCCATGACAGTCCCGCCCGGAACACCAGGTGCACCAATCGCGAATACTCCCAGCAAAGCGCAGAACAAAAGCATACTTCCGAGTGAAGGATAAACCCCGTAAAGTATTTTTGAGACAGCCATAACAAAAAATGTTTCAGTCATTACGCTTCCGCAGAGGTGAATGTTAGCGAACAATGGAATTCCGAAATTCACAATGTCATCTCTCAATGGAGGTTCACTCTTCCTCGCGCATTCAAGTGCGACACTCAATGTTGCGGCACTCGACATAGTTCCGATTGCAGTCATGTATGCAGGGCCGTAATTCCCGATTATGTAGAACGGATTCTTTCCTGAATACACACCTGCGATGAAGTATAGCAAAGCCATCCAGAGATAATGACCGACAATGACGATTAAGATTATCGCGATGAAAACGGGAAATTGTTTTGTGATTGAGCCTTCATATGCGAGAGAACAGAACGTAGTACCGATTAGAGCGGGCAGAACAGGAATAAGGAACTTAGTTACGATGCTCAAAACTATTTTCTGAAATTCCTCAAGAATATTTATGACGTACTTGCTTCTGTTCCATGCCGCCGCGAGTCCTACAGTGATTGAGAGGAACAGAGCAGACATGACGGGCATAATCTGAGGAATTGCAAGTGCGAAGACAAGAGGAGGAAGTGATTTTAAATCTTCGACATCAGAGACGATATTGAGGAACGGGAGAATCGAATAGCCCGCAAATGTTGCAGCCAATGCCGCACCGATTGATGATACATATGCGAGTATCAACATTCTTGATGCGTGTGCTCCCAGTCTTGTGATTGACGGAGCAATAAAGCCTATGATGATTAACGGAACGCAGAAGTTTATGAACTGACCTGAAATGAACCGCACCGTAACAATGATATTCAGGAGTGCATTACAAATCATAGTGCCTTCGATTGCAGACAGGCCAAGACCAATGAGAACACCGAGCACTAACGCAACTATGAGCTTGAACGGCAGCGAACTTGTGAACGAATTGTGCATGATAAAACCTCCTTATCGATTATCAGCATTGAGTGAACTTGCCGCAATTCTTCCTGATACGAAAATTTCTGTGATTGCATTTCCTCCTAAACGGTTTCCTCCGTGAATTCCTCCAGTAACCTCACCAGCAGCATAAAGTCCCGGAATGATTCTGCCTTTC
>CAJOLN010000013.1 GCA_905235395.1 uncultured Synergistales bacterium | reverse complement strand
AAAGGACTTAGTTAATCAATATGCATGATGAACTTGAAGATTACAGGAAAGCACAGGACGAGAAAAATAATTACTGGTGGACAGTAGAATTCAGCACAGTATTATCTCAGAATGACCGTTCAACAAAAGAAGAGTTAATGAGTACGGTTGCGGCAATATCAAATTCAATCGGCTCTGAAATTACAGTTGAACATAATGACTTAGGAGAATACAGATTATTTTTGAAGGCGCATTATAACAGTTCAATCGGAATTGATGAACTTGCGGCAGAACTCGAATATTTCCTCAAAGACCCAGCCTTTAAAGGGATTGAAATATCACGATGCTACAAGACATCAAATCAGCCCATTACGATGCATTTCCGCCTTTGCCAGTCGGGAAAAATCTTGTCGTCATGGCCCCATGGCACGAAAAAGAAAAAGCATATCCTGATAGAACTCCAATATACATTTATCCTGCTACAGCGTTCGGAACAGGTTATCATGAGAGTACGAGAATTGCACTTACTCTTCTTGAGGAGGCAGTGAAGGCAGGAGATGTAATTCTTGATGTAGGAACTGGAACGGGAATATTATTTATTGCGGCGTTGAAACTGGGAGCAGATAAGGCAATTGCAAGAGACATTGACCCAACGACAATTGAAGAAGCAAAACGTAACATGAACCTCAACGGAATTAACCCAAAGGTATGTGATTTATCGGTTGCTGATTTACTCAAAGGATTCAGAGATCAGGTTAATATTCTCACAGCAAACATATTGCTCAATCCGAATCTTGCAATGCTCCCTGATGTCAAACGTGTATTGAAGCCCAAAGGTTACGCAATATTCTCAGGGATGACTAACGTTGAAAGCTACACGTTCATATCTGTGCTTGAGTCTTCAGGAATGACAATCGAGAAAGAAATGAAATTCGGAGACTGGTGGGGATGCAGAGCAGTAAAAGCATGGGGCTAAAGGGAAAGAAAATATACGTTCATGTCTTCGGGTGCAGGACAAGTTTATCTGAAGGCGAATACATTGCAGGTTCACTCATGGCCAGAGGTGCAGAAGTCTCAGAAAATCTCAGTGAAGGAATCAATGCAGGGGTAATCATCACATGTTCAGTAACTCGTGAGGCAGATGCAAAATGCAGAAAGCTAATCAAACGTGTGAGACGCATATTAGGAAGTGAAGGTGTACTTGCTGTATGCGGGTGCTGGTCTCAAAACGTAAATTCAGATACAGCCCGTGAACTCGGAATTGATATTCTCGCTGGCAATCGCGGAAAAGATGTTCTGCCTGAAATGATAGAGGCAATGATTCATGATGAAAGAAGATTTGCAGATGTCAGGACGCAGATAAATTCATGGGAATGGGAAGAACTCGCAATAAATCAAACTGTTATGCATTCGAGAGCGTTCATAAAGATTCAGGACGGGTGCAATCATTTCTGTACATACTGCATAATTCCGTTTCTCAGAGGAAGACCAGTAAGCAGACCAAAGGAGAACATCATCAATGAGATTCACAGACTGATTCAGAATGGCACAAAGGAGATTGTTCTGACAGGGATACACTTGGGGATATACGGACGGGACATAAGCACATCACTTGCTGAACTGATTCGCGAGGTCTCAAATATTCATGAACTTCATCGTTTACGTCTCGGCTCACTTGAACCTTTCTGTCTTGATGATGAACTTCTTGATTCTCTCTGTGAATGCGAATCATTCTGTCATCATCTGCACCTTCCATTACAGAGCGGAGATGATGAAATACTGTCATCAATGAGACGGGGCTATACATCTGATGAGTTCATAAGTGTATGCGATAAAGCTAGAACGAAACTCGGCAATGATATTCACATTTCAAGCGATATTCTCGTAGGCTTTCCTGGTGAAAGTGATTCTGCGTTCAGCAACACATTGAACGTAATGAAGCGTGCAGGACTTGGCCGTGTTCATGTATTCCCATACTCGAAGCGTGAAGGAACAATCGCGGCATCAATGACGAATCAGATTCCTCATGACGTGAAGACAGCAAGAACATCACAGGCAATATCACTAGGTCATGAACTCTATGATGAATATGTGAATCGATTCGTGAACTCAGACGTTGAAATTCTGATTGAGAGCAACAGTACGGGACATACAAGGCACTATATCGAAGCAGAATGTGATGAAGGAAATGATAATGAGATTGTGAAAGCGACAGTGAAGGGGGCAGTAAATGGCAGGCTCAAATGTATGCGTAGGAATTGATGCAGGAACAAAGTCATCAAAGCTGGGATATTCAGACAGTCTCAGCACCAGAATTATTGCGTCACCTGATGGCTTTGACATTAACGCTCTCAGAGAAGAAGCTGAAGTGTTCTTTGATGAGCCAGTATTCTCATGCGTGATTGCAATTCCTGAATCATTCTCACGAAGACAGCGCGAGGATATTATGTTCAATGCAAAGTCTAAAGGTTTCAGCGGTGATACTGAACTTATTACATCACATGAGGCAATGCGTCTAATTCTTCCTGAAGATGAAAATATTCTCATCTGTGATATGGGAGCATCTAAAACTGATTTCGTATTTCTGAATCACGGTGATATTCTCTTCAGTGAATTTCTTGATGATGTATCAGGAGATTCATTTGACAGGACATTTTCGGAATATATTGCTGACCTGCGGCTTATTGATGTTGATGATGTTCTTCTGCGTGAGGCTATGAGGATTAAACATGTATTATCTGAACGTGAAAATCTGAGGTGGCATGAACGGGAGATTACGCGTGATGATTTCGAGAGGCTCATATACTTTCCGGTAAAGAGGGCATCTCACACGGCGGATAAATTGCTGAGAGTGTATAAGCCTGAGAGTTTCATAATGACTGGCGGAGTATGCAATGTTCCGTTGGTCAGAAAAATTTTCGCGGGAATTTCGCCGGATATACAGCCGGAGTTCGATATGAACATAATTGTTAAAGGTGCGGCAGAAAAAGCACGTTCACTGAGCAAAGAGAGCAGACATAATGCAAAGGTGAACATAGCGGCAAAACTTCAGGAACTCAGAGCAGGCATAATTGAAGTTGAAGATATGCTTACGCGTTCACAAAAGGACAGACTGTATGCTATGTTCAAACAGACAGAAGGAATGAATGATTCAGGAAGTATGACGTTAATGGAAAATTTAATTCGAGAAATAAAAAATGCCTCCTCAAGATGAATCCGGAAGAGGCATATAGAATTTCACTTCACTATTTTTTCAAATGCTTATCGAAGAAATCAACCATAATCTTCATGACCGGCTCCTGAACCCAATACGGCCCGCCATGTGCAGCATTATTCACAACGTAACGTTCAACATCAGCACCTTTAGCCTTCAAAGCCTGAAATAGTATATCAGTCTGTCCAGGTGAAACGAGGGTATCTGCTGTACCATGCATGAGCAGCATCGGAACTAAGCGTTTAGAATTTTTCTCAACATATGTAATCGGGCTTGCATATGCTGTCTCTTCAGGGTGTGCAAGAACTCCGCCGTCTTTTCCTCCGAATGTCGGTGTACCTAATGCCCAAAGTGCTTCTGTTGCTCCGGCTGATGCATGGCCTTTCTGATTCTCTTCATCGTAATCCATTCCGATATTTTTCAGGTCAGATATTCCGAAGATGTCTGCCGCACATAAGACATCGCTTGAATATTCGAGGAAATCTCCTTTGTCGAATTCCTTCATTCCGTTCGTTAATCCTACGAATGCCGAGAGGTAACCTCCTGCACTGTTCCCTAATACACCTACACGATTCACATCAATGTTGTACATATCTGCATGTGCTCTCAGCCAACGTATTGCAGTTTTGCAGTCCTCCAACGGAAGCGGGAACTGAGACATCGGAGCATAACGGTACTCAATGCTCGCGACAACATAACCTGCCTGTGCAAGTCTCATTCTCTGCTGAATCCAGTTGTTTTTGGGAGCCATAATGAATCCGCCGCCTGTAACAAATACGATTAACGGTAACGGCTCTTTTGAATCAGGAACGAGAATGTCCATGTGAAGAGCATAAAGCATAGCACCTCTCCAGTAACCTTGTGCAAACGGAATGTTCTCATAGAGATTGACCTGATTCGTTTTCAGCTCAACGTCAAGATACTTGCTCTCATACTTCTCACCTTCAGCAAACGCGAACGAAGCCATTAAAGCAACAACAAGAACTGCCAATAAAAATTTACGCATGAAACAAGACCTCCGTAATGAAAATATTTATCACGCAAGAGACATTACAGCCTCAAATAATTTTCTGACCGATGCCCCTTCCGCAATCCTGATACATGTGAAACCTTCACGCCTCGCTTCTTCTGCCGTCTGTGAACCAATACATACCGCAATGACATCACGCATTGTATCAGTGTTATGTGTGAAGCCTCTGACAGTTGAAGCTGACGTAAATATAATTATGTCTGCAAATTTTGGAACGTGTCTTAATTTTACATAATCAGTCTGGTAAATACAAATCTCTGTGAATGCAATTCCGTATTTTATGAAAATATTGTTTATTTCCTTCGTGCCCTCTGAAGCCCTGAACATTAAGATACGTCCTCCCATTTTCGATAATCCTTCTGCAAGATGAACACCGTCAAAAACATCTGGAACATAATTTACATTCAGGCCGTGAGAGTTCAGAGCATGACATGTAGCGTCTCCTATTGCGGAAATTTTTGCATGGCCAAGTTCGCGGATATCCCTTTGAGATTCGCATAACAGATCAAAGAATGCATTCACGCCCGTAACGCTGGTGAACCCAACCCAATCGTACCAAGAGAGATTAACGCCGTCTAATGCATGATGAATGATTGAAGTCTTAATCGTAGGCATTGAGATTACTTCTGCACCTTCATCACGTAACATTCTCGATAATTCCTCTGACCTTCCTTCCGGCCTTGTGATTATGATTCGCTTATCTCTCAGCGGAAGATGTGAACGCCAGTTCAGATTCATATCTGCATTTCTGCCTGTGATTATGACTGCGGGAGGCTCAATGTGATTCGTTATGACTGAATCATGAAGTGAATCAAGTCTCGTATGTATGACCCTCTGCCTTGATGTTGTGCCTCGTTCGATTACTGCACACGGTGTATCAGGACTTAGTGAGCATAACAGCTTTTCCTGAAGTGCATGTGAATTCGATATCCCCATTAAGAATATTGATGTTGTATCTGCAAATTCAGGAATGAGATTGTGCTTATCATGAGCAGTGTAAATATTGAGACCAGAACAGTAATCTCTATGCGTAACGGGAATACCAGCATAAGCCGGTACAGATATTGCGGACGTAACACCAGGAACAATCTCAAAATCTATTTCTGCCTTCATGAGTGATTCTGCTTCCTCGCCTCCTCTGCCGAATACAAACGGATCTCCTCCTTTGAGCCTCACAACAACTCTGCCTTCTTTTGCGTGTTCAATCATGAGTGATTCAATTTCTCTCTGAGTGAGCGTGTGACTGCCTGAAGATTTACCTGCGTCAATCATAATTGCATGTTCAGGAATCATCGCAAGAATTGAATCGTTAACCAGTCTGTCATAGATCACAACATCGGCGCGTTTAAGAACCTCATAACCTCTGAGCGTGAGTAATCCAGAATCGCCCGGCCCTGCACCTACGAGATATATTTTAGTGTTCATGACATAATCACCTCCGCTAATCTTTCACCAAGTGATTCAGCTTCACATCTTCTGCCCGTAATACTGCCCTCATAGAATCTATTTGTCATCTCGTCTATGTATAACCCTCTGAGCGTGAGCATATCGTCATCAACAACTGCATATGCACCTATTGGAACGTTACAGCCCGCATTGAGTGAACGTGAGAAACTTCGTTCGGCGAGAGCAGAATCGCGGGACATACTATCATTCACGCATTCAAGATACGAATAATCTCCGTCAGCTCTTCCCTGACACGCGAGAATTCCCTGACCAGGTGCAGGCATAATCTCATCAATCGTAAATATCTTTGTGATTTTGTCTTCGAGACCTAATCGTTTCAGTCCTGCAACCGCCAGAACGAGACCGTCATATTCTCCTTCATTCATGCGCCGTATGCGTGTGTTCACATTTCCTCTTACAGCAACAATCTTCATCTCAGGATATAATCTTTCAAGCTGAAGCCTCCTGCGTAACGATGATGAACCTATCACATTTCCTGAATTCATTATGAGTGCGTCTCTTGGGTCTTCACGTTGTGAGTATGCGATTACAGGCAGAGAAGGATTTGTATTTACGGGTAAATCTTTCAGGCTGTGAACTGCAAAATCAATCTCGTGATTCAATAATGCATTCTCAAGTTCAAGCGTAAACATTCCCTTAATGCCATTGGGATTATTTGTGAATGGCAGAATATGTTTATCTCCCGATGTTTTTATTTTCACGAGCGTAATTGTAATTTCAGGGTGCGATTTCAAAATTTCATTTGCAATTATATTTGTCTGTGCAATTGAAAGAGGACTTGAACGCGTTCCTATTTTTATTTCTCTCAAAAGTTTTTGTGCCTCCTGTTATACTTTCATTATCACAAATTTTAACTGGAGCTGAGAATTTTAACATGCCCGACGATTTAGACCCAACTACTGCGCGCTTAGTCTCTGAATTGGCATCATCAATACTTCCGTCACTCACAAAGTCTCTGAGCACATCAATTCCTACTGGAGAATTCATGAGTGCAATTGAACGTACTAACAGAGCAGGCAGTGATTTGCGAACACAGGTAGAGAGAAGCATACGAACAAGCATAGACGACAGCAGAGCAGGAAGGAGCGTGATGATGCAGTCATTGGGGAATCTATCAGATGAAATATCATCACTTAGGAAAGCGATAACGAATATGTCTGATAACATAGAACGGAAATTGCATAGTGAGAATACAAATGAGAATGTGAACGTGAATAATTACGATGAAATGTTTGCAGGAACAAATGAGAAGCTCAATGAGATTAGAGAACTCATCAGCGAATTAATCACGGGAATTCAGCAGTTCAGTGAGACATATGCGAGTATGAGCCATAAATATGACAGTGTGAATGTAAATGTGAATCATAATCCAGATGCACCTGATGCAATTCAGAATAATGGTATGCTGGATAAACTTCTGAATGAGACTCTCCCTGCGCTTGAAGGATTAATAAAGGCACAGGCGAAAACGCAGACGAAGGAACTTCAGGAACTATCACGAGAGATTAACGCAATGAACGAACAGAATAACACAGCATTGCTTCATGAAGTACGGGAGGCAATAGATGATACAGTGAAGAATAAGACAGCAGATGATTCACATGACGGAAAGAACATGAACATAAAGAAGCTCCTGATGATAAATCTGTGTGTATCAGGAGCATGTGTTCTAATGTCGGTTCTAATGTTTATGATTATGATGTTCAGGTGAATTACTTTCTGTGAAGACGTAAACGTGTTGCGAAAATTCTGAGCATGAATGTTATGAGTTTAAGGTCATTTTTCCAGCGTGAAGGTTCCTGAAGCATTCTGTATAACCATTCAAAGCCTATTTTCTGAACCCAGAGAGGAGCGCGGTTAAGTTTCCCTGAGAGAACATCAAATGCACCTCCGACACCAACAGCGAGAATTTTACCGAGACGTTCACGGTGAAGCATGACCCATTTTTCTTGTCTTGGCTGACCCATAGCGACAAGAATAATTTTTGCGCCTGACTGAGCAATCACATCAGGAATGTGAGTGTCATTGATGTCAAAATATCCGTCTCTTGCACCAGCTATTATTAATCCCGGAATTTTTTTCTGAAGTTCATTTGCACAATTCTTCGCTGTGTTGCCTATAGCACCTATGAAATACACAGGCCAATGTTCAACGCTGGCGAGCCTGCATAACTGTTCTGCGAAATCGATTCCTGCAACGCGTTCCTGAACTGGCATACCGAGAATTTTCATGCCAATGCATAAGCCCGAACCGTCAGCGAGAATCATAGATGCTTTGCTTACTGCGTCACTGAATTCTGAATCATGTATCACGTTTTCCATTCCTATGGCATTAAGTGTGACGATGAGCTGTGCTGAATCACTTTCAGGATTCGAGATTAGACCGCGAGCTTTAGAGACGGCATAATTCATTGATACATTATCGAAAGTAACGCCCCATAAGACTGGCTTCTTAGGGTCATATTTTTTCTTTGTGTGCCTGAGAACGATAACTGCAATGATAATCACTGCGGCCAATCCCCAGAGCTGCCATGCTGTAGCTATGCTTGTCAGTGCGCATACACCTGCAACACCCTGCACAGCTTCAGGATGTTCAACTCCGTCTTTCAGCATGTGACTATAGATTTCACCATTAGATGACGGATTTTTCTCTTCGGGATTATCTGAGAAAATATCTTTAACGAATCCTATTAAGAGTTCAATTGCAGGAATGGCGAATAATCCCAGCGACAAGAACAGCACTGTGCTAAGAACAATTCCCTTGCTCTGTCCGATTATTGATGTCCCTGCTACGATTACTCCCCACATTGATGCTAAAGGTTTACCTGCCTGACGATACATATTCCCGAACCTGCTCCAGAATGCGGCGAGCAAAGAAAGCCCTGCAAAAATCATGAAGAAAGCCCCTGAATCAGTAACGATACAGGCAACGAGCATCAAGGCGAAAGTAATAGCTAAAAGATGACCAACGAGACCCGGAATTTCATCGAGATATCTGAATATAATCGGGAAGAATGTAAACCATAATGTACCCGCAATAAACGAGAAAGAAGGCGCAAGATAAATATATTCGTTATCTGGAAATCTAATGAAGTGAACAGCAGGCCCGAAATACGAACATAAAGCACCAATCACAGGATAAAGCAGACACCATTTAGGATCATCATAGACCCCTTCAGATAAGCCAATAAAACATGCCAGCATTGCACCGCAGACAACTACGCGTTCTTCTGGTGAAGCATACCAGGATGCCAGAATCATCCATGACGCGGCCAGAAGTATATCCCGAAGATATGCATACTGTTTCGGTGGCAGTGTCTTTCTGATGAAATGCTGAACGACAATACACAGCGCGGCCATTAAAGCACAGCCTGCTATGATTCGCAGGTTAGCTGTGAGTAATGCGTGTAATTCCATCCATGTAAGGCACGAGAGCTTCAGGTACATTTACGCTCCCGTCTTCGTTCTGGTAATTTTCGATTATTGCAATTAACGTTCTCCCTACGGCAATACCTGATCCGTTGAGTGTGTGAGCAAATACAGGTCTTCCTCCGTCTGAAGGACGATAACGCAATGACATTCTTCTTGCCTGAAAGTCTTCACAGTTTGAGCATGAGCTGATCTCACGATATTTATTCTGAGACGGCAGCCACACTTCAAGGTCATATGTCTTTGCACTTCCAAAGCCGATATCGCCCGAACATAAATTCACGACTCTGTATGGAAGGCCAAGAGTTTCGAGAACTTCTGCTGCATTATTCGTGAGTTTTTCGAGTTCGTCATAACTGGTTTCAGGTGTGCATATCTTCACCATTTCTACCTTGTCGAACTGGTGCTGTCTCATTAATCCTCGAACATCACGCCCTGCACTTCCTGCCTCACGTCTGAAGCATGGAGTGTAAGCAGTGTAGTAAAGCGGCAAATCTTTTTCTTCGAGAATGCTCTCACGATTCAGATTCGTCAATGGAACTTCTGCTGTTGGGATTAGCCAGAGGTCATCGTTCTGCAAGCGATATAAATCTTCTGCAAATTTCGGAAGCTGACCAGTGCCTTCAAGTATTGCCGAGCGAACCATGAAAGGAGGTTCAACTTCAAGATAGCCGTGTTTCTTAGTGTGCATGTCGAGCATGAAGTTCACTAATGCACGTTCCATCCTTGCGCCCATTCCCTTTAACACCGTGAATCTACTTTGAGCTAACAAAACTCCCCTCTCAAAATCCATTATTCCGAGTGGTTCTGCAATATCCCAGTGAGCTTTTGGTTCAAATTCAAACTTTCTTGGTTCTCCCCATGTACGCACAACGGGGTTATCATTTTCATCATTGCCGATTGGAGTTGTTGAGCTTAACTTGTTTGGAAGAGTCATCATGTAATCATGAAGTTCCTTCTCAACTTCTGCAAGTTCTGAATCTAACTCTTTGATTCGTGCTTTTGCGGCTTTAGGATCAAATTCTTCTGTTGCATCTGCACTCTTTGATTTCTTGTTGCGCATGGCCTTCAGTGTTTCAGTTTCACCGATAATCTTTCGTCTTCTTGAATCAAGTTCTGCAATGACGTTAAGGTCAAAATCAAAGTGCCTGTTCTTTAAAATTTCTGCATATTCTGCCTGATTTGCGAGTATGTATTTGATGTCAAGCATTGTAAGTTTTCTCTCCTGTTTCCTGTGGGTTATTCTGTCTGCGTATATTCTTCAAGAGATTCGCCATCTCTATTGCTCCTAATGCACAATCTGAACCTTTGTTGCCTGCTTTGCTCCCTGAACGTAATAATGCCTGGTCTAACGTATCACACGTAAGAACTCCGAATAGAACTGGCACTCTCTGTTCAAGTCCAATGCTCGCGAGTCCCTTTGATGATTCTGCCGCAACGTAATCGAAATGAGGTGTGTCTCCTCGAATCACTGCACCTAATGCAATTATTGCATCATACTTGCCTGTCAGTGCAACTTCTTTTGCGATTAAGGGCAATTCCCATGCACCTGGAACCCAGAATATCGATTGAACTTCCTGACACATCATGACGCATTAACGTATCTTTTGCACCTTCGATGAGCCTGGAAGTTATCAGCTCATTAAAACGTGAAGCAATTATTGCTATGTTCAGACCTGTTCCAATTAATTTTCCTTCTGTAATTTTCAAATCTATTGTTCCTCCTTCATCATATGTCCCATTCTAACAGCTTTTGTATCTAAATATCTCTCATTGAATTCATTCGGACGTATCAATATGGGTACACGTTCAACGATTTCAATTCCATATTCTTCGAGTCCTGAAATCTTTCCGGGATTGTTCGTCATGAGACGTATGCGTTTAAGTCCCAAGTCCTTTAGAATCTCTGCTCCTGTACCGTATTCTCTCATGTCAGGGGGAAAACCCAAAGCTACATTTGCATCAACGGTATCAAGACCTTCATCTTGAAGTTTATATGCACGAAGTTTATTGAGCAATCCAATTCCCCGACCTTCCTGACGCATATACAATAATACTCCGCGTTTCTCTTCTGCAATCATCTTCAGTGCCGTGTGCAACTGAGGCCCGCAGTCACATCTTAGTGAACCGAGTACGTCTCCAGTGAAGCATTCACTGTGTATGCGTGTGAGAACTGGAGTGTCTGATGATATATCACCCATGACGAGAGCAAGATGTGTGTGTGAATCATCATCTTGGGTTATGCTTCTATATGCGCTTACGTTGAATGTTCCGTATTCCGTTGGAATTGGTACAGTTAATTTTTTCTCGACTCGTTTATATTCATTATGAGTAATAATTATTTCGTGTTCATGTTTATGTTCATGACAATTCAATCTTTCATCATCTCTCTTTACGAACAGTATATTAGCACATAAAAAAGAACCGATGAAAATTCATCGGCACTCTTGATTTTCCAAATTACATCGATAAAAGTGAAGTAAGATAATCGCCTCTGTTTTTGTCTGATTGATTCATCGTGAGTCTCGCAACATATTTCCCTAATATATCAGTCTCAAGATTTATCATACTCCCGCTCTTAAGTCCTCCTAATGTCGTTGCCTCTAGTGTAGCAGGAATTAATCCAACAGAAAAACTCGAACTCCCCGCATCAATAACCGTCAAGCTCACTCCGTCAATACACACTGAACCCTTCTCAACTATTCCACGAAGCAGGCTCTTATCTTCTGGAACAAATACTGCCTCTTTCGTTTCACGTCCACTAATCTCCTTCAGCACTGCAATTCCGTCAACATGGCCAAGCACTAAATGACCGTCTAACCTGTCAGTCAACCTCATTGCACGTTCAAGATTCACTTTCGTACCAGAACGCAATGATTTCCCAAACCACGTCCTAATGAATGTCTCACGCATCATCTCAACATCAAATATGCTTCCTGATTTCCTCGTTACTGTCAGACATGCTCCGCTCACACATACTGACTGACCAATCACAAGCTCATTCGTGAAACTCGAATCTATGCTCAATGTGTAAAACGTTCCTGTCTGATGAAAATTTCTCACTGTTCCTATCGTCTCTATAAGTCCGGTGAACATGTTAGCCTTCCCTCTATCATTATGTCTTCTCCTAACTGCGTATATTTCACATTCTTTATTCTCAGCGAATCTCTCACGCTTTCAAATTTCATATCTGCATATATCCCTTTGCCGCTCCCTAAAATTTTCGGCGAGTAGAAAAAGTTCACATAATCTGCAAGTCCCTCACGAATGAATGAACTCAATATTTCTGCTCCTCCTTCAACCATAAGCGTCAATATTCCACGTTCAGCTAAATATTTCATGGCCTCATTCAGATTCTCATGATTCAGAATAATGCACTCTCTTACTTTTGCATTCAATGGTGTCCTGTTATGACGATCAAGTACAACCCGAATCGGATTTATGCCTTTCACATTACGCACTGTGAGTTCTGGGTCATCATTCAGAACAGTATTCACTCCCACAAGAACAGCATCATTCTCTGCACGCAATTTATGCGCATACGTTCTCGACATTATGCCCGTAATCCATTTGCTGCTTCCGTTGGGCAAACATAATCTGCCGTCTAATGTCATTGCAGCCTTCAATGTGATAAACGGACGATGATATTTATGTGCAAATATGAAACCGCGATTGATATTCTTAGCTTCACGTTCAATTTCTGAATCTGATTCCGTAACTTTTATTCCTGCATTGCGTAATATCTCTATGCCTCGTCCATTCACTTTAGGGTTTGGGTCTCTCATTGCAATTACGACTTCTGATACTCCTTCTTCAACCAGACGATTCGCACAAGGAGGAGTCTTTCCGTAATGACTGCATGGTTCAAGAGTAACATATACCGTTGAGCCTCTGACACTCTCATTGTGATTCATTGCGTCATTTATCGCTTCGATTTCTGCGTGTGAATCTCCGTAACGTTTATGCCAGCCTTCTCCGATAATTCTTCCGTCTTTCACAATCACACAGCCTACCATAGGATTGGGTGATGTCTTTCTTAATCCGAGTGAGGCTAACGATAACGCACGGCGCATAAATATATTCTGTAAAATCTTAATGCCTCCAAAGATTTTTTCGTGTATTCTACAATGTTAGGTGTAATATTTACAATCATTTTAATCTGGGGAGGATTCTTTTCACCTTGAATATAAAAACAGCAAAATTTTTGCGAATCATTTTAATTTCGATTCTAATATTTGCACTTTCAATTTCACCTTCACTTTCGGCTTCACGAACACGTACCAACAGAAGCACATACGACATCATAATAGCAGGAGCAGGTACAGGAGGAATATCAGCAGCAATTCAGGCCGCAAGAATGGGAGTTAGTGTTCTTGTTGTTGAACCAGGCTCATGGATTGGAGGACAGGCAACAGCAGCAGGAGTTTCAACAATGGACGACATGAGCAGACAAATGAGCGGAATATACGAAGAGTTCATTACGAAAGTGAAGAACTATTACGATTCGCGAGGCAAGTCTATGGGCACTGCATACTGGACATCAACAAGAAGTATTGCATTTGAGCCGCATATAGGACAGGACGCATTAATCACAATGATAAACGATGCACGCAGACGAGGAACGATAGACTTCATGATGAACTCGAACATAATTGCTGTCGAAAAAGATAAACGAAGGGTAAAAGGAGTAACGATTCAGCTTTCGGATAAGTCAACGCGAAAATATACATGCAAGGTCTTGATTGACGCAACAGAATACGGGGATATATTACCTCTGGCAAAGACACATTACAGAATTGGAAACAGCACATCGAAATTTCCGAATTCAGATTCAATGATTCAGGATATAACATGGACAGCGATACTCAAAAAATATCCGTCAGGTGTTCCGAATTATCTGCGTCCAGTCTCTCCATTACCAGGTTACGAACTTGCAAAACGAAACTATGAGAGCTTCGTTACGGCAGACGGCTTCAACTTCAGGAACAAATACCCTGTTGACACACCAGTGAACTTTGCAACGCACAATTCATACAGAGGACTTCCTGATTCATCGAACCCGTATAACTATGATGCTGACAGGGCCACCAGAGAATACATCACAAAAACCAGCGTGAACTGGGGAAATGATTATCCCGGAACATATGCATGGAACGGACGAAGAGGACTTCCTATAGCATATCTTGAGGACAGAAATTTACGTTTGCAGGTTGAACGCGAAGCACTCATGAAGACGTTGAACTTCATCTATTATGTCCAGAATGAACTCGGCGAAGACTGGTCTGTTGCAGATGATGAATACAACAACCGAATTCTTCCTGAAGCAGCGAGAACACTTCCTCGTGAATGGCAGGAGATAGCACGACATATGCCGCCAATGCCTTATGTCCGTGAATCAAGAAGGATAATCGGAAAGTATACACTGACATCACATGAGATTCTGCAAAATTCACTGAGCTATCGTGATGGTCAGACAAGTCATGAGTTCCCTGATGCAATTGCAATCGGAGGTTACATTTTAGATTTGCACGGGGCGAACACAGATTCAGATATGGAATGGGAATTCAGCGAACGTTCAAGCTCGTTAATAACGAACAGACCAAGAGGGCCGTTTCAGGTTCCTATGAGCATTTTAATTCCCGAAGACACAGACGGACTTATAGTGGCAGAGAAGAACATATCAGCTTCGCGTATTGCGGCAGGTGCATTGCGTCTTCAGCCAATAACTATGATGACGGGACAGGCAGCGGGAGCATTGGCTGCAATCTGTGCGAGGGACAATAAACTTCCGAAAGATATTCATGCAATACAAGTTCAATGGGAACTGCTGAACTCAAATGTAGATTTATCGCTATGCCATTACTCCGATGTTCCTAAAGAGCATCCTGCGAATAAGAGCGTACAGATTTCTAATATTCATGGCCTCATTCCTGCTAATGAATATCCTCATGCACCGTCATTCAATCTCGGCTGGATTGAAGATCCTGTGATAGCTATGGCAGTAATAAGAGGAGCAGACAAAGGCATATTCGGAGTGAACGACATGATAACGAAGGGAGAAGTGAACGGAATATTAGATCGTGCGAGGGCAGCCGCAGGAGTGTCAGGAGAATGGGAAGTATTTGATGAGAAACTTCATAATTTCGTCTCAAGAGGAGATTTTGCGAAGGCAGTATGTGATGCGTTCCCTAACTTGAAGAATGCGGAATACAACAGAAGAGTACGAATGCCCTTCAAAATCAGCAATCACAGAAATTCAGAGTATGTGAATATTCTCGCGAGGCTTGGAGCACTTGAGATATACAGAGGTAATTCGGAGTTCAGATACGGAAGTCCTGTAACAAAGAGTGAAGCGGCAGATATAGTAGTGAGAGCGGCAGTAATAGCGTCAGGAATGTAAAAAGTGAAAAACAAAAAGGGGCTTAATGAACTGGCCCCTAATTTTTTTATCAGCGTTTCTTCTTTTCCTCATCAGGGTACAGCCCGAACTTCGATAAACCTTTTGCGCTTTTCTCAAGTCTCGACACAGCAAGCGGCATAAGTTCAACGATAACATGATTATCTTTCAGCCTTATTGCGCCGATTTCAGAACGTTCAACTTTCAATGCCCTGCACATTGCATTCAATACATGGCCTACATCCTGAGACTTATTGCTTCTGAATCTCATGAATGATCCTTTAGGCTTTGATGATGTTTTGCTCTTTGCGATTGTACGTGAGGGTTTCCTGTTACGTTTTTCTTCTTCACGTTCAAGTTCACGGTCTAAACTGTAGCCTTTGTTGCGTGTGCTCAATACCGCGAGTAATTTTGCGATTATCACTTTAGGTTCAGCACGTGTGATTAAATCTTCTGCCCATTTCACGCATTCTCCGAAGTCAGCATCAACTGGAGCTGCGAATATATCCTGTTCAGCCGAATCTCTCCATGCACTGCGTATTTCTGCTATGCCTGGTATGTTCTGCCATTCCGTTTGAATCTGCGTACCTTTCAGCATTTCCCTGAACCTTCGGATTTCTGGAGGCGATAAAAGAATCAAATTTATTCCTTCATGGCCAGCTCTTCCTGTTCTGCCGCTCCTGTGAATGAATGTCTCTTTGTCATCAGGAAGGCCAAGCTGTATAACATGACTTACGCCTTCAATATCGAGACCTCTTGCGGCAACATTCGTAGCGACAAGACAAGGAACTGAACCAGATTTGAATGACGCAAGAACTGCATTGCGTTCTGTCTGGGTCATATCTCCCTGCAACGCCGCAGCACTGAACCCATGATCCTGCAATCTCTGTGCAATCTCGATTGATTCCATTTTCGTATGACAGAACACAAGACTTCGTGAAGGGTGTTCCCACAGTAACACATCAACTAATCCCTCAAAGCGTTTATTCGAGGGAATTCGATATACACGGTGCAAGATATCTTCATGCTGTGAGTCTTCCTCATCAACTGAAAGAGTAACAGGCTCATTAAGATAACGTTCTGCAAGTTCGCGGACTTCATCGGGCATTGTCGCGGAGAATAACCACCTTCTTCCTTTGGGCATTGCGTCAAGAATGTCTTCAAGTTCCTCACGAAATCCCATATCTAACATTAAATCTCCTTCATCAAGTACAACTGAATCAATCTCATCTGTTATGAGTGTTCCTCTTTGAATGTGATCTCTTACTCTTCCAGGTGTGCCTGTTATGATTGCTGCTCCGTGTTTCAATGTTCGTAACTGCGGGTATATGTCCATTCCTCCAACGAGTGATGCAACATTTATTCTCAAAAAATGACCGAGAAATTCTGCTTCTTCTGCTGTCTGTTGAGCGAGTTCTCTTGTTGGTGCTAACACTAACACTCTTGGGTTCTTCTCACCTATCTTCATTTCCTGCATCAACGGCAGTAAGAATGCGAGTGTCTTTCCTGAACCTGTCTTTGCTCTCACGATTAAATCATTGTTCCATTCACATGATAATACTCTGTCCTGAACTTCCATAGGCGAATCGAATCCGTGTTCATTAAGTGCAGATAATAATTCTTTTCTCAGTCCGTATGAATCAAAATCATTCATGAAAATATAAATCTCTCCTGGCAAAAAAAATCAGGAAGCCGTGATTAACTTCCTGAATATATTATTGCACACGAGTGAACTTTAAGAATTAAAAAAATCCCTCCCGCAATAATTCACAGGAGGGAACATTTTATCTTTATGCCGTCAGTCTTATGCAATCATCATAAGAACATCGCCTGTGTTCACGCTGTCGCCTGACTTCACTCGAATCTGTGTTACCTTTCCTGATGCTGTAGCAAAGACTTCATTCTCCATTTTCATGGCCTCAAGAAGCAACACTAAATCTCCGCTGTTCACACTGTCTCCAACGTTGACCTTAATGCTCAGAATTTTTCCGGGCATAGGTGCTGTAACTGTCATCGCATCTTCTGACACTGGTGCTGGTGCCGCTGGTGCTTCAGGAGCAGGTGCTGGTGCTGGTGCTGGGGCAGCAACAGGAGCCGGTGCAACGGGTGCAGGAGCAGGAGCAGCTATCACAGGAGCAGCACTTCCCGCGCCGAGACTTTCAACTTCAACGGTATATGCAGTACCATCAACTATTACTCTGTATTTATTACTCACGATTATCTTTCTCCTTTCATTATCGTCATTACTAATGCCACTTGCGGTTTAATCTGTTTGAATTCAGCGCAAGCATTCCCGCCGTCTTCCACCTGCTCGTCCAGTAATCACCGGGCACTCCTGCTTTACCTTCCTGCTGTAGCGATAAGATTCTGAAATCAGAACTGCCGGTGAACTCCACTATTGCCGCCGTAATTGCCGCTACAATTTTCGCTTTGTCCGATGATGTAACCGAAGCATTAACGGCCTGAACAGGAGCTGCTTTCACTGGAGCAGATGATGACTTCTGCGGGGCTACATCATTTTTTTTTTCGCCGCCTGAACCAGCAAAGAGCCTCATTGCAAATATCATTCCCGTGAGCACAATCAAAACTCCGAACACTATCGAGAATGCTACTATGCTGACACTAATTGCCCCTGCAATTCCTTCAAAATGCATTTATTCTTTCCTCCTGTCTTTTATCTCTTAATGAGGAATTACCCCATGTTTCTTGCTGGGTCTTCCTTCACGTTTGCTTTCCATTGCGTTCAATGCCTGTGCAACTGCCTTGCGTGTTTCTTCGGGCATGATTACGCAGTCAACATAGCCTCTCTCTGCTGCTCTGTAGGGATTCGCAAATGCATCACGGTACTCGTCAATCTTTTCGAGTCTCTTTGCACTTGGATCATCTGCTGCTTCAATCTCTTTCCTGAACACGATATTAGCTGCACCTTCCGCACCCATAACAGCGATCTCTGCTTGAGGCCATGCAAGCACAACATCAGCTCCGAGAACTTTGCTTCCCATTGCGATATATGCTCCGCCGTAAGCCTTCCGCATTATCACCGTTACAAGAGGCACTGTAGCTTCACTGTACGCATAGAGAATCTTTGCTCCCTTTCTGATAATTCCGTTATGTTCCTGATCTGCTCCGGGCAAATATCCGGGTACATCAACGAAAGTTACAACAGGAAGGTTAAACGCATCACAATGACGAACGAATCGCGATAACTTATCTGACGCGTCAATATCAAGACAGCCTGCAAGAACATCAGCATTGTTCGCCGCGATTCCTACTGAGCGTCCTCCTATGCGTGCATAACCCGTAACAACATTCTTCGCGAATCCTGCCTGCACTTCCGTGAACTCTCCGTCATCAACCACACGCGTAATCACTTCATGAACATCATAGCCCTTGTTGGGATTCACTGGGACTAATTCACGCAATGAAACATCTGCACGGTTCACATCATCCGATGTTGCTTTGAAGGGTGCATCGTCTAAGTTGTTCAATGGGAGATACGAAAGAACTTTACGAACCTGAGCGAAACATTCAGCTTCGTCTTTTGCTTCAAAGTGTGCAACTCCACTCTTCGTGTTATGTGCACATGCTCCGCCTAAATCTTCGCTCGTGATTGCCTCGCCTGTTACTGCCTTGATGACTTCAGGCCCGGTTATGTGCATTATGCTTTCACCGTCAACCATGAAAATATAATCCGTAAGTGCAGGACTGTATACTGCTCCTCCTGCTGTAGGCCCCATGATAACGCTGAACTGCGGAATAACTCCTGATGCCATTACGTTGCGCTTGAAGACTTTTCCGTAACCGTTCATTGAATCAAGTGCTTCCTGAATCCTCGCTCCGCCTGAATCATTAATCCCTATTACTGGGCATCCCATTTGCATGGCCATGTCCATAACCTTGCAGATCTTATCCGCGTGCTTTTCGCCTAATGAGCCTCCGAAAACTGTGAAGTCCTGACTGTACACAAATACTTTCCTGCCTTCAATCGTTCCGTATCCTGTCACTACTCCGTCCCCTAAGGGCTTTCTCTCTTCAAGACCGAAGTTATTGCAGCGATGCGTTACGAACTCGTCAATCTCAACGAATGAATCAGGGTCAAGCAATTGTGCTATGCGTTCTCTGGCTGTACCTTTGCCTTTGGATTTCTGCTTCTCAACGGCTTCTTTTCCTCCGCCTTCAAGTGCAGATTTCCGTTTCTCTTCAAGCTCGGCGCAAAGCTCTTCAATTGTACGAAATCCCATATCCGACAAGCTCCTCCTTTTTAGGATTGTGTAAGAAATTTTTGAATGCAAATTAGAATATCATATTCACTAATTCGTTGCAAAGATTTACTTTGACTGTATGATTCTCATAAAATTTTGTGCGTACATGAATTATGGACAGCCTTAAAACTTGTTGTATAATACTCAGAAAATTTAGCTCATAAACTTTCAATCCCATTATGCAAAATCAAAATGCAAAATCAAAATCGGAAGGAAAATTTCAGATGCTCAATAGAAAATTTATTGCGTCATTCATTCTCTTTTCTCTCACCTTATGCACTGCTTCTTTCGCGGCTAGTAACGGTGAAGAAATTCTCAGGCGATGGACTCACGAGACCGTAGCCCAAACTAAAGAAGGAGATCAGGAAATACGAATCAGAGCAACGTATTATTCAAATGAATATGTCGAAGCACTCGTAGCATCAGAGGCAGAAAAAAATTTATGGACAGCCGACGAAATGGAAAACTACAAGTACACGCTCCTGAAAAATTTGAATCTCGCAGAATCAATCCCGTTTCATATTTCGATTACAGTCAGCGGAATTCCTGTGTATCTTCAGCCATTCGACAAGCACATCACAATGATGATAGGCCGAACTAAATATTCACCTGTTGATTATGAGAAACGCTTCAACTTCAAATTACAGGGTACGCGTGACGGAATGGTTTTCTTTCCGCGTTATGACCCTAAGACAGGAAAGGAAGTTCTCGCGGGAGCACGTGATGTAAGGCTCGTATTCGACAGTGCACCGAGCGTAGCATTATCATCAAGAGGAGATGTAACCTGGGTATGGGACTTAGCGAGGGACAGAGGGAAAGTAGGCGGAGGAAAGGCAGCAGCGAGACTTGAAATTGACCGTCTGCTGAAGAGAATGGACAAGCTGAACACAGACAGAGAATCATTAAAGAAACAGCTTGAGGCAATAGACAAAGAATATAAAGAAGTGAATGCACGAATAGATGAATTGCAATCACAATAGATAAAACGATAAAATATCAGATATATCGAAAATCAACAGCCGAAGAAAAACATGAAAGGAAGAATTGTATTATGATCAAGATGGACCGTATCGCTGTACTTACAAGCGGAGGAGACTCACCAGGAATGAACGCGGCAGTGAGAGCAGTAGCCCGCACATGTATGTTTAACGATAAAGAGTGCATCGGAGTAATGCGCGGCTATGAAGGACTCATTGAAGGGGATTTTGTTCCTCTTGACCGTGCGGCAGTAGGCGGCATCATTCACAGAGGCGGAACGATTCTGAAGACGGCAAGAAGTGAACGTTTCAGGACACCAGAGGGACGCGAAGAAGCACTTGAACAGATGAAGAAGGCAGGAATTGACGGCCTGGTAGTTATCGGCGGAGACGGATCATTTCACGGAGCAAAGGCACTTCATGATTTAGGATTTCCTACAATGGGAATTCCCGGAACAATCGACAATGATATAACCGGCACTGATGAGACGATTGGATTCGACACGGCGGTTAATACTGCACTTGAGGCAATCATGAAGTTACGTGATACAGCATCAAGTCATCAGAGATTGTTCATCGTTGAGGTAATGGGACGCAATGCAGGCTTCCTCGCGCTTGAAGTTGCTGTTGCATCAGGAGCAGAGTACGTTGTTGTTCCTGAACTGCCTTTGAGCATAGGAGAACTCACGAAGAGGCTCAAGAGTTCATACGCAGAACACAGAAGTCACACGCTTATCATTCTTGCTGAGGGTGTAATGACTGCGGCAGAGATGAGAGAACAGCTACAGGATTCAGGCGGATATGATGCGAGGGTTACGGTTCTGGGGTACATTCAGCGCGGAGGTTCGCCAACATCGTTTGACATCGTTCTTGCAACGAGAATGGGAGCATTTGCAACAGAGAATCTCTTAATCGGGAAATCTGGAATGATGGTAGGCAACATCAATCATAAGCTCGTGCTCAGTCCGTTAGAAAGAGCATGGAGTGAACATAAATCTTTAAGCCCGGAGATGTTGAGCCTTATCAACAAAATGAATTAATTGCATCAACATGGGGAGTAATAATCATAAAATGCTCCCCGCTCTTGTCACAAAATCATCATAATCATAAATTTACTTTAAGGAAAAATAATACATGCCAAAAAAGAAAGCATCAGGAATAGAATCAGAAATAGAATCAACAAAACAGGAAACACAAAAGAAGATACGTACACGTAAGACAGTATCGACTTCAACAATAAGAAAGAAAGCATCAGTACAGCGTAAGCAGACGGACACTGAAGAGATGAACCTTCAGCCAGAGCCGGAAGAAGTGAAAGAGAAAATGCGTGAAGAAATCGAAGATATACAGAATGCAGGCTATGATGAGCCAGACGAGTCCATGAATGACGATTCAGAATATCCTGAATCAGAAAATGAATCAGATCAGGAATATGAAGAAGTCAGAACTGTTCCGCGCATGACCCGCCAGGTACATAGAGAAGTGATTCAGCACCCAAAACCAAAGTACACGTATGCAATGCTTTCAACAAAGAGTGCACCGGATTTGAGAAAGCTGGCGAAAGAATTTGAAGTCAATGCTCCTGTGACAATGCGGAAGGACGATTTGATAATCTCACTTTTGAGGGCACAGGCGGAGAGTATGAATTATCGTTTTGGCGGAGGAACGCTTGAGATATTGCCGGAAAATTTTGGTTTTCTTCGTCCTAAGGGAATGCTGCCGACTGACAGCGATGTATATCTTTCATCATCACAGATACGCAGGTTCGGATTACGCAACGGTGATGTAATCTGGGGATTGATTCGTCCGCCGAGAGATCAAGAACATTATGAAGCGTTATTGAGAGTTGAGACTGTGAATTTCACTGACCCTGAACATTCAAGACGCAGGCCAATGTTTTCACAACTGACTCCGATATTTCCGGACAGAAGATTGAGCCTCGAATATGAATCCAAAGATATAGCAACGAGACTTGTAGACATGTTTGCGCCAATTGGGTTCGGACAGAGGGCATTAATAGTATCACCTCCAAAGGCAGGAAAAACTACCCTTCTGAAACGTATAGCGCGGGCCATTGCCTCGAATTCTCCTGACATAATCATAATGGCACTTCTGATTGATGAACGCCCTGAAGAAGTTACGGATATATCACGCTCAATTGACGGTGAGGTTATTGCGTCAACATTTGACAGACCGGCAGATGAACATATTCGTGTAGCCAATCTTGCGCTTGAGAAGGCAAAGAGACTCGTTGAGGCCAAGCGTGACGTAGTGATTCTTCTTGATTCAATCACAAGGCTTGCAAGAGCTTCAAACTTGACTGTTCCACCTTCAGGAAGGACTTTATCAGGAGGACTTGACCCTTCAGGATTGTATTTCCCAAAGAGATTTTTCGGTGCGGCAAGAAATTTTGAAGAGGGCGGAAGTCTGACGATAATCGGGACTGCACTGACAGATACAGGTTCACGAATGGATGATGTGATCTATGAGGAGTTCAAGGGCACAGGCAACATGGAGCTTCATTTGTCGCGAAAACTTGCGGAACAGAGAATATTTCCTGCGATTGACATCACAAAGTCAGGTACGAGACGCGAAGAATTATTGATGCCTGAAGATGAGCTTAAACGCTTATGGATATTGCGTAAACGTATTGCGGGAGTTGATGAGGCAGGTGCATTGAATCTTATTCTCGATAAGCTGAAACAGACAGAGAATAACGCTGAATTTCTGAACTCAATAAAACTGGCATAATATTTTAATGAAAGGCGTGAATTAACTTGCACGATAAAATTCTAAATGCGGCAGAAAAACTTGAACCCTTAATGATTGAAACACTCACACGTCTATGCAGAATCCCGGCAGTATCACCTCATAACGGCGGAACAGGTGAAGACGCAAAAATTTCCGAACTTGAGAAAATAATTCATGAACTCGGAATGTCAAAGGCAAGCATAAAAATTGAACGCGTTGAAGATTCAAAATCTCCGTCATGTTATCGTCCCTCATTGTTTCTCGAATATCCCGGCAGACAGTCAAGAAGGGTGTGCATTCTCACACACATAGACGTAGTTCCAGAAGGTGATTTATCATCATGGACTCATGACCCATTTGACCCAGTCGTGAAAGGCACAAGGCTTTACGGTCGTGGAGTAAGCGATAACGGAGCATGTTTAGTGGCATCACTCTTCGCACTGAAAGCGATTCTAGATTCTGGTCTTGAACCAGAATATACAATTTTGCTTGCGTTTGTTGCTGATGAGGAAATGGGAAGTCATTACGGACTTGAGCCACTGCTTGAGAGAAATATTTTCAGAAATGATGATTTGGTCGTTGTGCCTGACGCAGGAAATGACAATGGAGATTTCATTGAAGCAGCAGAGAAGGCCATGCTGAAACTTGCATTCACAGTTACAGGAAAGCAGGTACATGCGTCAACGCCTCACAAGGGAGTGAACGCATGCAGAGCGGCCAACATGTTAGCATATGAAGTTGATGAAGCGTTACACAAGGCATTTACCGAAGAAAATAACATGTTTACTTATCCGTTCTCAACGTTTGAACCCACAAGAAGATTTGCTAACGTTCCGGCAGTTAATATCGTTCCGGGACGTGAGAGATTCGATTTTGATTGCAGAGTTCTTCCTGAAGTTAATCTTGATGATGTGATTGATATTGTCATGAAGATTTGCAAAGATGTCGAAGCGAAGACGGGTGCGAAGATTGATGTTGAAATCGACAGAACAGATGCCGCACCTGTAACGAGTCCTGACAGTGATGTTGTGAAACTGCTGACGAAATGCGTGCGTTATGTCCTGAAGGTTGAACCTGTAACCGGCGGTATCGGAGGAGGAACATTTGCGGCACTCTTCAGGCGCAAAAACATACCCGCAGTTGTATGGAGTCAGGAATATGAAGACGCGGCACATCAGCCTGATGAATTCACGGAGATAAAATACATCGTGAACAATGCGAAGGTTTTTGCATTGATGATGATGAACATGACCAATTCATAATAACAAAAAAAACCTCCTGCAATAATACAGGAGGCCATGATAAATGAATCGATTACTTTCCGGGTTTGCCGAGCAGCTTGAACATATTCGACTTGTAGAACTCAACGCCGGGCTGATCAAATGGATTAATTCCGCCGATGTAGCCTGATACTCCGCATGCGAATTCAAAGAAGTAGAACAGTTCACCGAGTGATTTTTCATCCTGAGCTGGAATGTTGATCAAGAGATTCGGAACTCCTCCTTCAACATGTGCCGCCGCTGTGCCCTTCATAGCACACTGATTCACGTAGCTCATCTTCTTGCCTGCAAGGTAATTGAGGCCGTCAAGGTTATTATCTTCTTCTTTGAGCACAAAATCTTTTCTCGGTGTCTCAATGTTCAGAACTGTCTCGAACATGATTCTTGCGCCGTCCTGAATGAACTGGCCCATTGAATGCAGATCCGTTGTGAGGTCAACTGACGCAGGCATGATACCCTTCTGGTCTTTGCCTTCACTCTCACCGTAAAGCTGTTTCCACCACTCTGAGATATAATGCATTGAAGGTTCATAGTTTGCGAGAATCTCAACGGTCTTTCCTTTGCTGTGAAGAATATTTCTGAGTGCCGCATACTGTAACGCAGGGTTCTCCTCAAACGCTTTGTTCAATGCAATCTCTCTTCCTGCTGCTCC
Organism: uncultured Synergistales bacterium; assembly: GCA_905235395.1. GTDB lineage: Bacteria > Synergistota > Synergistia > Synergistales > Aminobacteriaceae > JAFUXM01. The sequence continues at coordinate 12,929 of CAJOLN010000013.1, read as the reverse complement.
GCCTGCCATGAGCGCATCAATGTCTGCTCCGCTCACTGCAATGGGAAGTAAACCTACAGCGGTTAAGACCGAGAACCTTCCGCCTATGTCATCAGGTATCACGAATGATTCATAGCCTTCTGCATCTGCAAGCGTCTTCAATGCACCGCGTGCCTTGTCTGTTGTCGCGTAAATTCTCTTTGCAGCACCTTCACGTCCATACTTCTTGATGAGCAATTCTCTGAACACTCTGAATGCTATTGCTGTTTCTGTTGTTGTTCCTGATTTCGAGATTACGTTTATGCTGAAGTCTTTTCCTTCGAGAAGGTCTATTACGTCCTCAATGTATGTGCTGTTCATTGAGTTTCCAACGTAATATATTCTCGGTGTCTTTCGTGCTTCAGGTGTCATCTCGTTATAGAATCCGTGACGCAGGAATTCAATTGCCGCTCTTGCTCCGAGATATGAGCCTCCGATTCCTGCAACAAGCAGAACATCTGAATCACTCTGTATCTTCTTGGCCGCCATTTTGATTCTGTTGAACTCTTCCTTGTCGTAATTCACTGGAAGGTCTATCCAGCCGAGAAAATCACTTCCTGCACCTTTACGTGATTTGAGGAGTTCTGCCGCTGTGAGTGTAATTGCCTTCATGCTCTCGACTTCATGAGCACGAACAAATTTTAACGCATTAGAATAATCAAAACCTGTCATGTAATATCTGCCTCCTTTTTACGAATTTCAATATTGTATTACGGACAGAGATTTTTTGCCTCATTCACTGCCCGTAGATTTATTCTTTTACTGTGCTATTCCGTTTACATATAGACTGTAAGAACCTTTCGTGATTGTTCCATTGTTCGTCAGGCTGCTCACGTATGAATTTCCCGTGAGAATCCATTCTGAGCCTTCCTCTATTGTTACGTTGACTGTACCGCTCTGTCCTGATTGATTGATTGCACCTTCGTATGTCGAACTGTCAGACATATTCAGAGTCAGTGATGATAAATCATCAACGATAATATTTCCGGCCATGTCCTGACCCGATGCATTGAGCGTAACAGTTCCTCCGTTGCTGTTTGAATTGCCCCATTCTTGTCCTTCTGCACGCAGGAAATTTCCTGATGAATCGTTATTCTTTATGCTGACACCTGAAAGTGTGATTACGGTTTTCGTGTTCGTTACGCAGAATATATCTCCGTTAGTATTCGTTATGCTTCCGTCCGTCATATTGAAGGCAGATGTTCCGCTTGATGCATCAAGAGACATGGATTTATATATTAATACTGCCTGATATGTGGTATCCTGACTATTTTTCTTGCTGTGATTAGCATTTAGATTTGAGTTCTCAAGAGTTACTGAATTACCACCCTCAATGACTACAGCTTGTGCAACATTCGCAGTTAAATCTGCATCTAAAACAGTTATTGCCGCTGTTGAATATATTGCAGGTGAACCTGTTCCGTTTGTTGTGTACGTTCCTCCTGAGACTGTAACAGTACCTCCGCCGCTGTCAGATCTTATTGCTGCTGATGAACCGCCTGATGTAGTGATTGTGAGGTTGCTGGCATTCATTATGCCGCCTCCTGTTGTCATTATTCCGCCGGAATTGTTCGATGAGGTCGTTATCGTCGCATCTGAAATGTTCACGGTTGTGCCGTCGCCCTGATTGTTGCTTGAGTTGCTGTTATTCCCGCCGTAAGAGAATACTGCATTACCGTATGACGCATTTGATGTTATCGTAGTCGATGAACCTTTGATCGTGAGTACTGATCCTCCGCTTGCAAGTATGGCCGCATTAGTTCCTTTCCAGTCGTAATCGTCATCTCTTCCTGATACATCACCTGTTTTTGTTACTGTGATATTCTCATAACTTGCTGTACCGCTGGTGAGTTCGATAGCATGAGTTCCACCTGTAGTTGACGTATAGGTTTCGCCTGTGGTTGTGTTTTCATCAGTCTGGTTGTCTTCGTCAGTCTGGTTGTCTTCTTCGTTGTTATCTGGCTCTTCAACAACCGGAGTATCATTATTAGGGACAGACTTATTTGATGATCCTCCGCACCCTGATACTACAAACAGAATTAAAGCGATAAACATAAGACAGAAAAGATTTTTACCTGCTTTCACTGCAAGAAACCTCCTAGAAAATGTAGTTTTTTACATTATAAACTATTTTTGTAAAAATTTTTCTATTCCGTCCATTGCTTTCATCAGTGTATCCATTGACTGCGTACATGCAATGCGTATATATCCTTCGCCAGTCTGACCGAATGCACTTCCTGGAAGAACAGCAACATGTGATTCATTCAGCAAACGCCACGTGAATTCTTCGCTTGTGAGTCCAGTTCCAGAAATATCAGGGAAGAGATAGAACGCTCCTTCTGCTGGATGACATTTCACACCTTTCATTGCATTCAGTCTCGCTTCCACTGCCTTCATTCTTTCCTCAAAAATTTTCGCTCTGGCTTTCACTTTTTCGTCCTGAGTGTTGAGCGCATATACTGCTGCTTTCTGTGAGAGCGTATTCACTCCGTATGTCTGATACGATGAGAGAACGCACATTGTGTTGATGACGTTCTGAGGAGCAAAGACGTAACCGATTCGCCAGCCTGTCATACAATGGCTCTTTGAGAGTCCTGCGGTCAATAATGTACGTTTCTTCATGCCGGGAATATTCACGAAAGATACATGTTTTCCTGTGTAGACCATTGATTCATATATCTCATCACTGAGAACAATCAAATCTTTTTCCTCTGCGAACTCTGCAATTTCTTCAAGCTGTTTCTGTGATGCAACTCGTCCTGTTGGGTTGCCGGGGTAATTCAGAACGATTGCTCTTGTTCTTGGTGTAGCTGCTGCTCTTAACTCCTCAATGCTCGGCGCAAAATTATTCTCTTCACGCGTCTTTATGTATACAGGAACTCCTCCGTTGCCGCGTATCTGTGCATCATAGCACGTGAAATACGGTTCAATCAGCATGACTTCATCACCAGGATTCAGCAATGCTCCGAATGCAAGCCATGGGACATGAAGACCTCCGACAGACATGCACACCTCATCAGGTGTAGCTTTGAATCCGTGATGACGTTCCCAATACGCACACACTGCTTCACGGACATCAAGATAGCCCTGCAAAGGAGGGTAATGGGTGAAGCCATCTTTAGCTCCTTTTGCTGATGCGTCTACTATGTCGGGTTCAGTTACGAAGTCAGGTTCACCTATGCTGAGGTTCAGAACGTCCTGCATTTTATCGATTGCCTGAAACACTCTTACCATTCCCGAAGGTTTTTGCTCTTGGAATTTCTTTGCAAGTTCCATAAACTTAATCACTCCTTAATTCTAAAATGGCCACCATGAGCTAGATTCCTCTGATTCCTCCGTTTTCTCTGTTTTCTGAGATTCTTCTGGCAGCCTTTGAGCGGATTCCGAAAGTACGAGAGATTCACACATAAACTGCGAATATATATCGCCTTTTTCCCCTGCTTTAGAGTAATATATCATGGCCTGATTGATATTCATATCAACTCCCCAGCCGTAATTGTACATGTCAGCAAGAAATATCTGTGCCGGAATGTTATCTGTGTCCGCATAGCTTTTCACCATGTTAAACGCTCCCGAATACATTCTGCGAATATCAGCTTTAGATACATTCTCCAGTTTGGCGAGATCGCATATCGTTTTGAATGATGACGCATCACACTTCCTGAATTCTATTATCCTTCGTGCGTGAATGGCAAGGACATTGTCGCAGCTCTCAAGTTTCGGGTTTCTTCCGTCAAAGTAATCTGCAACAAACAAAGCCGCTTCTAAATCTTTGCTCTTGAGGTCAGAAAGAATCCGTGAAAGATTCAATGTCCTTAATGTGTCGCTGAGAAGACGCGATGAATCGATTCCATTCCTGATTTGTGTCAGCATTGCAGAACTAAGATCATGTTCATAATCGAAATCAATGTTCATCTCAACGCATTTTTTCGCAGTATCTTCATCACCAAGTGCATAATAAAGAATACCGGCAAAGAGATTATTCGCCCAGTCCTCACGTAAAGTATTCTCACGCATAATTCCGGCAAGCTCGAAAATTTCCTTTTTGTCTTCAGGGATTCCATTCTTCAGAAGCTCTGTGATTCTGTATTTCGTAACTTCCAGCTTGTACGGGTCTTTCCGCAATACCGGCCTCCATACTTCATCGAACTTGTCAAAACATTTTGCAGCCTCAGAAGAATCATTTACTTCCTGTGCTGTACGTGCACGATAATACCAGTACGGCGGATAAACTTTGAAATCTTCTTCAAGTGCCTTCAGCATTCGCAGTCTTCTTGATGCTGTGTCTGGTTCTTCAACTGCTCTATAAAAATCGTCCATTGATTTTTGTACAAGCCTGAACTCATCGGGAAGGTGATATAGATTCATTAAGTTCCATGATGATGATAATAATTGTTTCTGCATTTCATTGAAACTCTTCATGTCTTCAACTTCAAGTCTGTATAAATTTTCGTCAAGCTCATCACGAAGTTCATTTCCCCGTGCCTGATACTTGAAATAGCTTGCTGTACATGAAGGAATCAATCCGAACAACCATTTTGCGATACTCTCTGAAATACTGTAGCTTTCACCCTCAAGAGCCTTCATTGAGTTTGCTGCAGCTTCTGATATTGCTCTGGTCAGTCTGTTTTCCATGAGTGAATCATAACGTTTCCTGACGTGTTCAGCTTCCTTTTCACGAAGTCTTTTCTGACTGGCAATGTCCATGAGTTTCTCATACAGTTTTGTGATGTCCGAATCAGAACGTATATTACCCAGACTAAGATTATTCATTATGTTCTGGTATTCCTGATCCAGAATAAGCCTGTCCTGTGTTGCAAGTATCCTGTGAACCGACACAATGGCCATGTTCAAAGCTAACATAGTGTGCTGAGGATCATATTCCTGTTTCTCAGCGGCGAACGATGGATTTCTGATTGAAGATGCAAGTACGATAAGAGAAATTAATTTGCGGATTATATTCATTGGATTGCCTCCTGATAAGAAAAAACGGAGAAGCAAAATCAATTACTCCTCCGTTATAGTTTACATGATTACTATTCTTTACTTGCTTGCTAAGTATTCATTCATACTTGCCGCCGCACGTCTTCCTTCTCCCATTGCAAGAATAACTGTTGCTGCTCCGAGAACAATATCTCCGCCTGCCCACACTCTTGGAATGCTGGTCTTCTGATTCTCATCGACGATGATGTTTCCCCATTTCGTTACGTTGAGGCCCTGTGTAGTCTGTGCCATTAACGGGTTTGAATCGTTTCCGAGTGCTATTACTGCCGCGTCAATGTCGAGTACATGCTCAGTGCCAGGAATAGCTACGGGTCTGCGTCTGCCTGATGCATCTGGTTCACCGAGTTCATATGTGAGGAGTTCAACGCCGATTAACCTTCCTTTGTCATCACCGATGAATTTCGTTGGGTTCTCAAGGAAGTGGAAATCAACTCCCTCTTCAAATGCGTGTGCAACCTCTTCGATTCTTGCTGGCATCTCTGCACGAGTTCTGCGATATACGCAATATACCTTCTCAGCTCCGAGACGTAATGCTGTCCTTGCACCGTCCATTGCGACATTTCCGCCTCCGAATACTGCTACGCGTTTCGCATCATACAACGGTGTATCTGAATGTTCACGGTCATATGCCTTCATTAAGTTGGAACGTGTGAGATATTCATTTGCGCTGAATACTCCGATTAAGTTTTCGCCTTCAATGTGCATGAACTTCGGAAGTCCTGCACCTGTTCCTATGAATGCCGCATCATATCCGCCCTCATCAAGAAGCTGTTCGAGTGTCTGTGTGCGTCCGACTAAGAAACTTGTCTTGAACTCAACGCCCATTTTCTTGAGGTTATCAACTTCTTTCGCAACAAGTTCTTTCGGAAGTCTGAACTCTGGAATTCCATAGACCATAACGCCGCCGGTCTTCTGGAATGCCTCAAACACTGTTACGCTGTGTCCTGCTCTGCGAATGTCTGCCGCAACTGTCAGACCTGCAGGGCCTGATCCGATTACTGCAACCTTCTTGCCTGTCTCAGGTGCAGGTGTCGGGACGGTAATCTGATCGTGTGAACGTTCCCAGTCAGCAACGAAACGCTCAAGTCTTCCGATTGCTACTGCCTTTTCAGGAGCTTTCATCATCTTTCCGACTGTGCAGAATTTCTGACACTGATTTTCCTGCGGGCATACACGTCCACAAATTGCAGGAAGTAAATTTGTCTGCTTGATTGTGTCTACTGCGCCTTTGAAATCACCTTCCTGAATGTGTTTGATGAACTCAGGAATCGGTACTCCTACAGGACAGCCGTTTTTGCATGGTGCACCTCCGCACTGAATGCATCTCTCTGATTCAAGACGTGCCTGTGTCTCTGTGTAGCCGAGCGCAACTTCTGACATGTTGTGAGCACGTACAGTAGGTTCCTGCGACGGCATTTCCTGAAGAGGAATTGATGTTCTGTCCTTCGGTGTTAATTTCGTTCCGGCAGCTTTCTTTGCTTCAATTTCTGCAAAAAGTTTCGCTGCTTCTTCCTGTAACATTTCAGTCGTCTTGTGTTCACTCATGATTACGCACCAGCCTTCCCCGCATCAAGTCCAACACGGCACTTGTGATCTGCTTCTCGCTCTTTGTCCTTGAATGCCGTCATTCTCTGCATCATGTTGTCGAAATCTACCTTGTAACCGTCGAATTCAGGGCCGTCAACACAGACAAACTTCGTCTCTCCTCCGACGCTTACGCGGCAGCAACCGCACATACCAGTTCCGTCGATCATAATCGTGTTCAGTGATGTTGTGATTGGAACACCGAAAGGTTTTGCAGCGGCAACGCAGAACTTCATCATTATTGCCGGGCCGATTGAGACTATTTCGCTGACTTTCTCTTTCTCGCAGATTTCCTTCAACGGTTCTGTAACTACTGCTTTGCGTGCATATGAACCGTCATCTGTTACTACGATAAGTTCATCACTTGCGGCTCTCATCTCGTCCTCAAAGAACAATAAATCTTTTGTTCTTGCACCGATTATCGTTACTACCTTGTTACCGATGTTGTGATTTGCTTGGACGATTGGGTGTAACGGTGCGATTCCGATTCCGCCGCCTACACAGAGAACTATTCCGTCTTTCTTCTCAATGTGTGTAGGTTTGCCAAGAGGTCCAACGAGAACAGGAATGTTATCACCGACATCAAATGTCATTGAGAACCTTCGTGTTGTTGCTCCTACTGTCTGGAACACAATTGCAATCCACCCTTCTTCGGGATTTGCATCCGCGATTGTCAGAGGAATGCGTTCACCATAATTGTCGTCAATCTGGAAAATTATGAACTGTCCTGCTTTACGGTTACGGGCTATTTCTGGAGCATCTACTTTATAGTAGAATACGCTCTGGTCTCTCTCCTTATCGTAAGAGAGCTGCCTTTTTTTATGCAAAAAGATTCCCCCTCGTTTTTTGAATTGAATGAGTCTGATTTAGAAGTTGACTTGCTAAATAATAAGCCCAAAATCCTTTTAAGACAAGGAATATAACAACCAGATTTTATGTTGAACGCACTAATCCACGAATGCATAAAGCACTGTCTCCCATTCGCGCGAACAATAATGTCTCAGATAGAATCTGTATTCAGGGACGAGAGACAAGATATATTCAGGAAGTTCATATAAGTCTTTGAGTTTATGATATGCACAAATTGCTAATCGTGGGTGATTTTTGATGATTGTGTTCCTTGCGCCTTTGAGAGATTCAAGCTCTGCACCTTCAACGTCCATCTTGATGAATGTAACTTTTTCATCCTTCACAACATCATCAATAGCTGTAAGTTCAACAGGAGTACTTCCCTTATTTGATACATTGTTTCCTGTACTGCCGCTTGAATTGATATACACAGTTTCTTTTTTTGACCATGTGCCTTTTGGTATTAGTGTAATTTTGTCTTCATGGCATCTGAGATTCTCTTCACACTTTTGAACATTCAGAGGGTCAAACTCAAATGAGTATACATGCTTAATCTTACTGCCTCCCCATTTCAGGAAACGCAATGCTGTCATGCCGTCATAAGCACCTGCATCAATCATAACTTCATCATCGACAGGAGCACACATATCGAGGTACTGTTCATCATCTCTGAATGAGTATAATGCGCCTCCTTTGCACCTGTTTCCCAAATTATTCCCTGCAATGAACTTATTGAATTTCTTAATGTTATGAGGAGTGAGTATGCATGTGATAAGTTCATCTTCTGCAACTTTTGCACCTCTGAGAAAATCTTTCAGCTTCATCATTCTGTATCTGCCTGCCCAGTCGCTTGCGGGCATAAGTCTTTGCATGTATCTGAAATCGTTTCCTTCTTTATCATACACAACAAGAATGCCGGAAAAATTTCCCTTTGGAAGTTCACAGAGCTTCGTGTACTTTACACCCATTCTTTCTGCTAAATCCAGAAAAATATTTTTGTCGTTAGTCTTGATGTAACGAAGTCTTGCATTGAGAATTTCACGCGATAATTCATCCTGATAGTACGGAAGATATTTCTGTGCACGTTCTTCAATCATATGCAAATTCATGTTATGTTTCATCATTCGGTAAGGAGCTATAATAATGTTATACGATGTCCTTATCAATGGAAGCAAAAACTCAGGGCAATGTTCCTTGACTGTATTCTTGATGCTCATGCTGAAACCTCCATGCAGAAAAAAGCCCTGCCGACATTCATGAACGGCAGAGCACAATTTTCTTCGTGAATTCTTTTTTGATTCTTTCTGGAAGTTCTGCTATGATAAAAGGCTGAAGGGACAAAGATTAGGATTAGGTGAGCTGTGAGCTGTGAGCTGTGAGCTGTGAGCTGTGAGCTGTGAGCATTATACACAGAATTTTCTGTCATTGTCAACTGTCAACTATTCCTTTCATGTGAATTTTAAATGCATTTTATCACATTTATAATATCAATTATATTTTATAAAAAATTTTATGAGCTTTGATATAATTGCTCTCATCCCAAATATGAATTTTTTTTCACAACAACACAACGAAAGGAGCTTTCATTTATGAAAACGTTTATGGACAAAGATTTTCTCCTGAACACAGAAACTGCTCGTATCCTTTATCATGATGCAGCTGAGGCATGCCCAATCATTGACTATCACTGTCACCTGAATCCTAAAGAGATTCACGATAATATTCACTATGACAGCATTACTCAAGTCTGGCTTGGCGGAGATCATTACAAGTGGCGTTTAATGCGCTGTGCAGGAGTACCTGAGAGATTCATCACAGGAGATGCAAGTGAACATGACAAGTTCATAAAATGGGCCGGTGTAGTGGGACGTGCAATTGGAAATCCATTGTATCATTGGAGTCATCTCGAACTGCGCAGATATTTCGATTATGACGGAATACTTAACTCTTCAACTGCCGAAACTGTCTGGGAACTCTGCAATAAAAAACTACATCAGCCTGACTTCGGCGTTCGGAATTTAATTCAGCGAAGCAATGTTGAGACCATATGCACAACTGATGATCCTGTTGACTCTCTTGAATGGCATGAAAAAATTTCCCGTGATGAATCTTTCAGCACAAAAGTTCTCCCGGCATGGAGACCTGATAAGGCCATGAACATCGAAAAAAATACCTGGACTGATTACATTCAGGTACTCAGCAAACTTTCAGGTATACAAATCGAATCATTCAGAGATCTCAAAACAGCACTCTCAAAACGCATGGACTTCTTTGCGTCTCATGGGGGCACACTCAGCGATCATGCTTTGAATTTCGTCATGTATGCTCCAGCTTCAGATGAAGATATTGAACGAATCTTCTCTGAACGTTCTGCAGGCAAAATACCGAATGTATCTGATGAAGCAAAATTCAAGACAGCTTTCATGCTCTTCGCTGCTGGTGAATATCACAGACGCGGGTGGGTTATGCAGTTACACTATGGCTGCCGACGTGACAATAACATTCCTATGTTTGAGAAACTTGGCCCTGATACTGGTTATGACTGCGTTGACAACAGCGCACCTTCTGTCCAGACAGCACAGTTCTTAGGTGCACTCGAAGCTAATCACGAACTCCCGAAGACAATCCTCTACAGCCTGAATGGTAACGATAACTCTGCTATTGATACAATCTGCGGATGTTTCCAGGATGATACTATTGCCGGAGTCTCAAAGGTTCAGCATGGTTCTGCATGGTGGTTCGAGGATCACTTTGAAGGCATGACTGCTCACATGAAATCCCTTGCTTCTCTTGGTTACCTTCCAGGTTTCATTGGTATGCTCACTGACAGCAGAAGTTTCCTGAGCTATCCGAGACACGAATACTTCAGGCGAATCATTTGCAGGCAGTTAGGTGAATGGGTTGAAGACGGTTTCTTCCCAGATGACATTGATACACTCAAGGATATAGCACGTTCCATAAGTTACGGGAACGCAAAGAAATATTTCGGATTCTAATTTAAATATTCAAATCAAAAAGTGCCGCCTTCCTGCTATCTTTTAGGAACAACGGCACTTTCTTATTCACAGATTATAATTACATCGCATAACCGAATACTGCGGGCAGCCACATGCTTATCTGAGGAATGAATGTAATCAGAAGCAGCGTTATTATCATGCACAGATAGAACGGTAACGTTGCCTTCACTACTTTCTCCATAGGCAATTTTGCTATTGCTGATCCTATGAACAGTACGCTTCCTACAGGAGGTGTAAGAAGTCCTATGCCGCAGTTCAGGATTACCATTATTCCAAACTGTACCGTTGATATTCCTATTGACTGTGCCACTGGAAGCAATATAGGTGTTGAAATCAGGATTATAGGTGCCATGTCCATAATACAGCCAAGAACAAGAAGTATTGCATTCAGCATTAGAGCTATTGCTATTGGGTTATCCGAGATACTCTTGATGAGATTCGCAGCTTTTGCAGGAACATGAAGCATTGTAAGACAGTAACCGAATGCTGCTGATGTCGCTATGAGAATCAAAACGATTGCGAGTGTTTCAACGCATGTATCAAGAGACTTCCATACACCGCGCCACGTTAAGCCCCTGTATATAAACACTGAGACTATCAGAGAATACACAACTGCAATTGCTGCTGATTCTGTTGCTGTGAATACTCCTCCTACGACACCTACAACTACTATCAGAATTGCCGCAAGTGCCCAGAATGATTGTAGTAATTGCTTCACAAACACTCCGAAACTGAACGGTTCTCCTTTGGGATAATTACGCTTCACAGAGATTATATATGAGCCTACCATGAGCGATATCGCAAGGAGTGCACCGGGTATGTATCCGGCCATGAATAACGCACCTACAGATACTCCTCCTGCTGTTGTCGCATAGATGACCATGTTATGACTTGGCGGCACTAATAACCCTTCACATGATGATGTTATCGTTACTGCCGTTGAGAAATCTGCATCATATCCCTGATCTACCATCATCGGAATTAATATCGAACCTAACGATGCCGTATCTGCACTTGCTGAACCTGATATGCCTCCGAAGAAATATGACGCAACGATATTCACCATTGCTAAACCTCCGCGCATCCAGCCGACTAATGAGTTCGCCAATGCAATTAACTTATCCGATATTCCTCCTGTTCCCATTAATACACCCATCGTTATGAAGAATGGGACTGCCATTAACGAAAATGACCAGATACCTTTCACCATCTGCTGAGGAAATGTTACCAGTGCCTGACCCTGCGATATAAGACAGAATACAGTCGATAATCCTACCGCATAGGCTATAGGAAAACGCAAGAGTATCATGATTAGGAAACTGCCTAACAGAACAAGCGTTGAAATATCTTCAGGGCTAAGAGTGTAATTCATTATGCCGCCTCCTTCTTGAATAATCCTTCAATGTCCATGAATATCTGCTCAATCTCAAAAATTATCATTCCTGCTCCTGCTATCGGTACAGGAAGATACATCCATACACGGCTCAACTGCGGAAGGGATTCATAACGTCCGAAACGCGCTAACGGTGAATTGCACACTTTTATCCCGTAAACCAGCATCACTATTCCAAGTCCAAGAACTGACGCGTCCGCAAGTAAATCAAGGAACTTCACGAGACCTTTAGGCAGATACGGATCAAACGAGGTCATTCTGATATGTGCCTTGCGCCTTATTGCAAGAGTCGCTGATAAGACTGCCATGTATACCATTAGCGTTAAAACAATTTGCTCGCTCCACGCAGGGTCGGGTATGAATGATATATAACGTCCTGCTACTGCCATTGATGTTATGCCTACGTCTGCTATCAATAAGAGCTTACAGATGAACATTATGATTTTATCTGTCCAGTCATAAATTGTACGAAGAAAACTTAACATGATTCAATAGCTCCTTTCTTAGCATTAAGAGAGGCAGAGAGTGCCTTTTGCTTCTCTTCTCCCCGCCTCTTGTTTTCTCATTGAATGCTTTGATTCACTTTACTGAAGGTCTACTATCTTCTTGTAGAGATCTGCCTGGCTTGATGTGTTCGCCTTTATTGTCGGCTGGCACGCTTTAACCCATTCTGCTTTGTTCTCTACTTCAATTACATGAACTCCTGCTTCTTTAAGCTGACTGATAACTTTCTCTTCGGCTGCTGCTGAATACTTCTCATTTTCCTTCTGCACTGCCTTGCCTGCTTCGATTATCCATGCCCTCTGCTGGTCATTCAGTTTTGCCCAGCCTGAATCTGCGATGATAATCTGAACTGCTCCGAGCGTATGACCATCAAGCATTATGTACGGTGCAACTTCAGGGAACGCATTTGATTTGTAGTTTGCTGCTGGCTGCTCTGCTCCGTCTGTTACTCCCGTCTGTAATGCACTGTAAAGCTCCGTGAAGTTTACGACCGTCATCTTTCATGCCGTATCGAACTTTTGCTGTAAACTTAGAACCTTTTCTGGAAATCCAGTCTGTGC
>CAJOLN010000012.1 GCA_905235395.1 uncultured Synergistales bacterium | reverse complement strand
TTCCTCCCAGCCTCTTGAACATAAGACTGTGCGAACGCGATCAGCATCGTAGACGTTCATCTGACAGCCGTAAACTTTCACGCAGAATTTTTTATTTGCCTGCATTACTCCTTGAAGAACCTCGCAAATATATCATCAACGTAACGCAGGTAAAAATCATTCTCAAAAAGATTCTTCAGGCTATCCTCATCAACCACATCATGAAGTCTCTCATCACTCAGCAGTAATTCAAGGAAGCTCACCTTACCGTTAGCTGAAGCGGTCTTCATCGCATTCTCCTGAACAATCGCGTATGCATCTTCACGTGAGAGTTTCAATTCATCGAGAAGGAACGTAAGCACTCTCTGAGAATATACGAGTCCGTTAGTCATGTTGATATTTTCCTTCACACGTTCCTCATCAACAACAAGCCCGCGTAAAATTTTCGTCATGCTCCTCACCATGAATGCCGCAATGTTGAACGCGTCAGGCCAAATCACTCTCTCTGTGCTTGAATGTGATATGTCTCTTTCATGCCACAACGCAACATTCTCCATTCCCGTTAATGCATAACCGCGAAGTAATCTCGACATTCCGCAGATACGCTCGCACTTAATCGGATTACGTTTGTGAGGCATTGCACTTGATCCCTTCTGACCTACTCCGAAAGGTTCAAACGCTTCACGCACTTCTGTCCTCTGAAGGTTACGAATCTCAAGAGCCATTCTCTCAAGTGTACAGCCCATAACAGCAAGTGCATTGAGAACAGCAGCATGACGGTCACGCTGTAGAATCTGATTCGAGACTTTTGCTGGTTCAAGGCCAAGAAGGTCACACACTCTCGCTTCGAGTTCAGGCGAACACATTGCATATGTACCTACTGCTCCAGAAATCTTTCCGGCAGATACATCTTTGCGTGCGTATTCGAGTCTTCCTTTATCGCGTAAAAGTTCCGAGTGCCAGTTCAGGAATCTCAATCCCAATGACATAGGCTCGGCGTGAATTCCGTGTGTGCGTCCCATGCATGGAAGATATTTATATTTTTTTGCGAGTTCAGCCACAACATCATCCAATTCATCGAGTGCCTTAATGATTATGTCCAGTGAATCACGAAGCATTATCGAACTTGCAGTGTCTAATATATCGCTTGAAGTCATTCCAAGATGCAGAAACCTTCCATTTGCACCTATGTTTTCAGCTACTGCACTCACAAACGCTACTACATCGTGCTGTGTCTTCTTCTCAATCTCATGTACTCTCTCAACTGTGAAATGTGCATGCGAAATTATATCTTCGAGTGCGTCTTCTGGAATTCGTCCCATTTCGCACCATGCACGGCAGACGGCAAGCTCAACATCAAGCATAACCTTCAATCTGTTATAGTCATCCCATAATGCAGATACATCATGCTCTGAATATCTCTCAATCATGTGTATACAATCTCTCCAAAAAGAATAAAAATTTGATTTTACCTGAATTTTAATTGCGGCATAATTTCACGTCAAGCAAAAACTATTAACAACGCATGTGTAATTTTTCGGTCTTTTTAGTGTACAATAATGCAAAATTCTAATAGGGGTGAATAGTTTGCGGAAGGGTTTTACCTTTTTATTATGTTTCGTATTATTCATGCTTGCACTTTCTCACAATGCTTCTGCTTCTACTCCAGGTAATACAGGCTTAACAGGTCTATGGGAATATCCTACAGCAGAGATGCCTGAAGACGGAACGGGCAGGTTTGGTTATACGCATGCATCACCCTACTCATATTTCTTTATAGATCTCGCTAGATCTCGCATGGCTTCCATGGTTTGAAATCAACGCAAGGTTAACTACATTTGAAGGTTTTTATGCGAACAATGGCCCCGATGCACGCGCATATATGGACAAAGCAATAGACCTCAAAGCAATTCTCTGGCACAATAAAGACCCGGAAAAATGGTATATTCCTTCACTTGCATTCGGAATCGCCGACATGATGGGAACAGAACTTATGCGTGCGTGGTACGGTGCAGCAACGTGGCGGTGGGGAAGTGTTGCCGCAACTATAGGATATGGCACTGACAGATTCAACGGTGTCTTTGCAGGAATTGAATGGGACATTGCGAGCTGGCTTACGTTCAAGGCAGAGTACAGCCCGTTAGACTACAATGAAGACAAACTAAGCGGACGAAGAATAGTTGATGAACTTCCTTCGAGCAAATACAATTTCGGAATCGTTCTCAAAACTCCATGGGGCATGGAAGGTTCAGCAAGTTATCAGAGAGGTGATGAATTCGTCTTCACAATCTCACAGAAAATAGATCTCAAAGGGCCTTTCTTTGGAAATCACAGAAAAGATTATGATTCACAGGGAAGCTCAAGAATTCCTGAATGGAACGACACAGATAAAGAAGAATTGCTTTCAAGAATAAAAACGGGACTTGAAAAGTATGTGCGTGTTCGTGATATTGATATAAAACTTGAAGAATCAGAAACAGGAAATAAATTGATATTAGCCTATGAAAATTACGGCTACTCTTCGCATGCAGAGGCCATGACGAGAATTATTGTACTTCTTGCTTCTGTTATGCCTGAGACTGACGAACTCGTTTTGATTCACAGGAACGCAGGTATTCCGGTAGTGAGTGCGACTTTTCCAGGACAGTTATTATTTGATATAAGGGCACGTTCACTCAGAGACGAAGACCCTATACACGCGTCAGTTTTTGAATGGGCAGGTTCAGATTCAAAACTTGAAGATGCAGATAAGAAACACTTACTGAGTAACAAAGCACAGCATGAAGTGAAAGCTATGTTAGTTTATGAGCCGCGTATAGACCAGACGGTTTATAAAGATTATATGGACAGATGGAATATAGATTTAATTTACAACGGAAGATATTCAAACGGCTGGGGCAGTGTGATAGATATACGCTTTCCGATTCATAATAACGTAGACACTGCCAATATCACAGGCTTATGGTGGGAGAAAGACTTGAACGATGAGATAAGAATTCAGCAGTTAGGCATGACATATGCAAACAGAATAGGCTCATCAGGTCGGGCATGGTTATTTGGTGAAGGAGGTTATCTCGATGAAGAATGGTTTGGCTCTAACCTTTGGGCAAGATACTACGGTGAGAGCGGAAGCTGGTGGATAGGTGCAAGAGTTGCGGCATACAGGGACAGAGATCCCGAATCATTCGGAGGATTCACGGACGGAAGATACAGATACTTAGGCGGAAATCCCAGAGGCATAGATGACGGCCGTGACTGGTGGAACACTATGTTTGTTCAGGCGGGCTATCACTTTGAAGATTTAGATTTAGATTTAGAAGCTGAATGGGGAAGTTTTGTAGACGATGATAAAGGCTACAAGATCTCTCTGATTCGTCACTGGGACGATACGGCAGTGGGCTTCTGGTACATAGACACGGACATAGACGCACCAGATAAGGACTTCACGAGGGCAGGCGTACACATGGAAATTCCTGCGGAGAAATGGTTCGGTTCATGGTTCGGAAATTCAAGCTCTCATGTATGGGAACAGGATACAATGTTCCTTTCAACATGGAGAATGCATTCAGGCCGTGAAGGAGGACACATAAGAACACCAGAAAGAATGATGAGTCAGCTTAGACCAGCCGCAATGAAACGCAATGTAGAGAGGCTGCTTCTTGATTACTGTTCATATCAGGAAGGAGAAATCAGAGCAAAAGAAGAATCAGAGCAAGTAAAAAGTCTTCTCGAATATATATTTCATTAAATAAAATTGAGAAAAAAATCTGAAAAAGAATCTTTACAAGAGGTGATTATAATTGAAAAATAAAAAACTTATTATGATTTTTACAACGGTATGTTTTCTTCAGGCATTGTGTTCGGGAGCATTTGCCGCAGCAATGGGAGGAATAGGTGAAGCACCGGCAATGCCAACTGTTCCGTCACAGCCAACCGTACCAGCACAGCCGAATATCCCGGCAGGCCGTACAGGAGGAATAGACTTATCTGGCCTGAACAATACCAATGAAACGCGTTATGAGAATATTGATTTGACTGGTGACAATTCAGGGTTGCAAACAGAAATAGAATCAGATGTAAATCGTCGTCAGCGGGCAGGCAACCGTGACTTTGATACTCCAAGCGAGAGCGGAAATTTCGATTTGAGCGCAGAAGCAACAGAAGCGGAAATCAACAGCTACTTTGAGGACATACTTCGTGCAGGTACAGCAGGCAGTCCTATGAGGCAGTTAATCACGAGACTTCCAAGATTTGGAATGTCATTCTTCAATAGACCTCCTTCAACGTATGCACCGCAGGATAACGTCCCTGTGACGCAGGGTTACAGAATCGGAGTCGGCGATGAGATCTCACTTACGTTATGGGGAATTCCGGAAGAAGGAAGTTACAGAGTATCAGTGAACCGCGACGGCATGGCCACAATTCCGCATATCGGTGCAGTTCGTCTTGCAGGTTACACGCTCACTGAGGCAGAAAGAATCATAAGTGCGAGATTGAATCAATATTACACCGGCTATCAGATGAATCTTTCAATGGGAAGGTTAAGCTCAATTCTTGTATACATAACAGGAAATGTACGGAGACCCGGAGCTTATACAGTCTCATCATTCGCGACATTGCTCAATGCACTTATGGCTTCAGGAGGCCCATCAGCAACAGGATCACTGAGACGCATTGAACTCAAACGTAAAGGCAGGACAATAACAGTCTTCGATATGTACGCAATGCTTCTTCAGGGCGACAAGAGTCAGGACGCGAGACTTGAGGCAGGAGACGTGATATATGTTCCGCCGGTCGGGCCGTTAATCGGTCTTGCGGGAGAAATTCAGAGGCCGGGAGTTTATGAGCTTAACGGTGCTACGAGAGTGAAAGATCTACTTTACATTGCGGGAGGATTGAACGCGCAGACATTCAGAGGCAGGATTCAGTACTACAGAGTGTACAATAATCAGTACGCAGGAGCATTCGAGGGAAGTCTTGATGAGGTTGAGGACAATGAACTTCAGGACGGAGATATTATCAGGCTCTACCCTGTATACAACTATGCGACCACAGCATCAATAGCAGGGCCTGTAATGCGTCCCGGCATATTCGTAATCGTTCCCGGACATACGAGAGTATCTGACCTGATTAACCGTGCAGGAGGATTGAGGCTTACTGCATCAGACAGAGCAGAACTTACGCGTGTAACTCCCACAATGAACGGCCCGGTGAACCGAAGATTTGAAATCAACGTAACGCAGGCATTGCAGGGCGACCCTGTTCACGATCTCGTAGTTGAAGCTAACGATCAGCTAACGATCTTAATAATCCCAGACTGGAAGCAGCAGATAAACGTAACAATTGCGGGAGAAGTCCGGAGACCTGGAACGTATTCGTTATTCGCCGGAGAAAAACTTTCGGATCTGATAGAACGTGCAGGAGGATTCACATCAAAGGCATTCTTACGTGGAGCAGTCTTCACGAGAAGAAGTGTTGCAGAGGAACAGAGACATGCATTGAATCAGATGGCCGACAGAATGGAACGTGAATTACTCGAATCAATGCAGAACACAGCCAGCGGAGGAGCAGTGAATTCAAGCAGCAGGGCAACAGCATTCAATCAGGAATATCAAAGACGAAGGCAGCTCATTAATAATCTGCGTCAGCTTGACATCATGGGCAGAGTCATAACGAAAGTTGATACCCCCAAGAATATAATCAATACGCCATGGGACTATGAACTTCAGAACGGAGATTATCTGAATATACCTGAGACACCTTTGACGGTCAACGTAATGGGAGCAGTGTATACGTCATCATCGCAGCTTTACCGTCCTGACATGAGCATAAACGGTTACATCAATGCGGCAGGAGGACAGATAAAGAGTGCGCATAAACGATTGTTATATCTTCTGAAGGCAGACGGTACTACAATCAAGCTCACAAGAAGCACGTCTCTGCTCTCCAGTAAGGCATGGACACCTCCGCGAGGATTTTCAGCAAAGGTTGAACCCGGCGATACTATAGTAGTACCTGTTAAGTACATGGATCGTATGGGCATTGAATCATTCAAGGATGCAATTGATGTAATCTATCGTGTAGCTGTATCTGTAGGTGTAATTCTCAGAGCTACGGATTAAGGAGAGGACATGAAAAAATTTTTTGCGTTTATGATTTTCGTTTTATGTTTTGTTTTTCCTGCTCACGCTGAAAATGTGAAGTATGAATACAAAGTTGTATCGTTAGGTTCGCTGACATCATTGCAGAAATCAAAAGAGGCAGTGAAAAGGACAGCACAGGTTGAAGAACTGCTCAATAAATATGGAGCTGAAGGCTGGGAACTTTCAGAGATATTTGCAGTGCGAACTACATTTGATCCGAACGTGTTCTTTGTGATCATGAAACGCAGGCTGTGAACTTGACGAATGAGAAAATTGCGTTAGAATAATTCATGTTTTACGGGACGTAGCGCAGTCTGGCTTAGCGCATCTGCATGGGGTGCAGGGGGTCGGAGGTTCGAATCCTCTCGTCCCGACCATGAAATCGAAATCAACAATGAGGCTCTTACGATAAAGCGTGAGGGTCTCATTTTTTATGGCAAAAATAAATTTCGCTGATATAATACTTCATGCCCTGCCTCCTGTGATACGCATTAACGGGAGGCCGTAAGTCCAAAGGGAGGAGGTGCAGAGAATGCGTAAGTATGAGATGCTTGTGATTCTTGAGGCAGCAGCAGAAGCAGATCAGGCAGGCGAGACCACACAGATAGAGGAACTCATCAAGAGGCTTGGAGGAAATATAACCAAGACCGATGTATGGGGCAAGAGAACCCTGGCTTATCCAATCCGCAAGAAACCCGAAGGCTATTATGTACTGTTTACATTTGAGCTTGAACCTTCACAGACATTTGAACTCAGGCGTGTACTTGGCCTGCGTGCGAATGTATACCGTCAGCTTGTTAGTCTTCTTGATGATTAAGGAGGAATTTTGCGATGAGAGGATTCAACCGTGCGATTATTGCCGGAAATCTGACTAAAGACCCGGAAGTTAGATACACTGTGAACAAAAAAGCCTTTGCGAGATTCACTCTTGCTGTCAACAACAGATTCAAAAATGCAAACGGTGAGATTCAGGATAGTACAGATTATATTAGTGTCGTTGCCTGGAATGCCACTGCGGAGATATGCGGAAAATATCTCAGGAAGGGAAGCCCTGTTCTTATTGAAGGACGTATACGCACAGGGAGTTATGATGCAAAAGACGGCTCCGGCAAAAGATACACTACAGAAGTATGGGTTGATAACATGATTATGCTTGGGGCAGGTCAGGGCAGTTCATCAGGTTCTGGTTCAGGCTATCAGTCATCAGAGAGCTATTCACAAATACCGTCGTCAATGAATGATGATTCAGGTTATGGAATGAGCATAGGAGAGAGCAATTTCGGCGGAGATATTTCGCAGGGATTCGGAAGCGAAAACGCTAATGACGAAAAAGTAATACCATTCTAATTGAAACTGTAAGGAGGATTCACACACAGCATGAATGAGCGTGAAAATGCAGCCTATGATGCTAAGACAGGTGCACCTGCAAGAAACGGCAGCACAGGAGGTATGAAGAGAGGTCTGTCACGACGCAGACCTAAATTCTGCTATTATTGCGTTGAGAAACAGGAGCACGTTGACTATAAAGACGTTGAGAAGCTCAGAAAGTACATAAGTGAAAGAGGAAAGATTATCCCCAGACGCGTAACAGGAAATTGCGCGAAACATCAGCGTCTCTTAACCGAGGCAATCAAGAGAGCGAGATATATGGCTCTTCTGCCTTACTCGCTTGACTAATTGAATCATTTCGGCCATTAACGGATCATAACAGAATGAAGAGAATCATATTCTGCGTGTTCATATCTCTTGCATTGATACTATCAGGGGCTTTTCTCCCTGTGTTCGGTGTTATCGGAATGTTTTTGTGTCCTCTGCCTTTAGCCATACTCGGCAATCTTGAGGGACATAAACGTATGAGCATTGCAGAACTCATGATTGAGGCCACACTCTTCCTCGCAGTGTCTCCGTCAATGGCCGTCTATTTTCTGATTGGGTGTGCACCAGTCTCAGCTATTATCTTCATGCTTTCGCGTGAGGAGTTAAAAAATGCAAAGAAGTATTCAGGTGCAGAGAGTTTGCTTATATGTACTGGTGTTTCACTTGCAATGAAGGTTGTCTTAATGCTCGTGTTCTGGCTGTTCTCAGGAAGAAATATTTTGTTTCCTGATTCAGCACAGATGAGCATTGTTATGAATCAAATGTATGGCGATAATCCTGAAATGCTGAGGGCAATTAATTCTGTTCTCGCACTGCTGCCGTATATGATTCCGACATTCACGATTCTGTATTCAACAGCAGAGGCATATCTGAATTATTCACTGTGCCATTCAATCACACGAAAATATTTCCAGGATACAAAAAATTTTCCGCCGGCACTTCCAGCATTCATTAACTGGAAATTTCCGGTCTCATTGTTATTCGCATCAATATTCTCACTCGCTATGGGTTACTTCATTGACATCAATACATGGTTTGCAGGCTCAATGTTTGTTTTGAATCTTCAGATTGTCCTTAACGTATTCATGTTCATTCAGGGTTTATCATTTGCGTTCTGGCTTATGCATGGCTTCAAATTCAGACGCTTCACGAAAATCATAATGTGCATAATCTTCACAATTCCGTTTCTATGGGCATGGCTGGTAGTTATGGGAATGTGCGACATGGCTTTAAATCTCCGCAATAGAATCAAATTCGGCAAATCAGAATGAAGCAATGAATGTTACTGTTGATATTCTCGGTTCAAAACAGCACATCGGACTCACACAGACAATACGAACTCCGTTTGCTCATGTTCACTCATGTTCAATGCGAATGCCGTCCCATGGAATTCTCATTCGTCCGATCACCAGGAGATAATCAGCATCTGTAGCTTTATGTTTAAGGTCATCATAAGAATCTGACATCCACAAATTGAAATTCGGAGGGATAAGTTCTGAAATTATTTCAAGAGGTTGCCCGGAATAAACGTTTGTAAGCAAAATTATTCTTTTCATAATTTTAATGATATACTCATTCCAACTCAAAAACAATAAATGTAATATACAAATAAAAAATCATACGAAAAAAAAAAAAGACGACGCATTACGGAGAGCAAAAATTTGAAAAGGTAGCGGAATATGAAGTTAAGCGTAAGAAAAAAATAAACAAAAGTGCCCTGTTATGTGGAAGCAGGACACTTAATTTTTTAGAACAACGCAGGAAATAACGCTTTTGGAATTGCAAGCCATAAATCCGGGAATATCATCAGAAGAAGAAGAACAACTAATGATGAAATGAAATACGGCAGTGTTCCCTTGAAACCCTCCTCAATTGTCGTTCCGCTTATCGATGATGCAAGAAGCAGGCACAAACCATAAGGCGGAGTTACGAGACCAAGAGCAAGAGTTACGATTATGATTAAACCGAGTATTATTGGACTGATATTCAATGCTATAGCTGACGGAAGTATAATCGGTACAAAAAGAATCATCGCAGGAACAGCATCCATGAATGTACCTACAAACAGAAAGAATAATACAGTAACAAAAAGGAATATTCCTCGTCCGCCTGGAAGTGAAAGAAAGAATCTCTGTGCCATAACGTTAAGCTGATAGTAGCTTAGAAGTTCACCAAGTGCATTGGCTGTCGCAAGTGCAAACAGTGAAAGTGAAGCCATCTTCATTGTGTCGATCAGAATGTGAGGAAGTCTGCTTATCTTTATTGAATGATAGAAGAATATTCCAACAAGAAGAGCATAGATACACGCAAACGCCGCTGACTCTGTCGGAGTGAAGAAACCTGATACTATGCCTCCGATGAGAATAATCGGTGTCATTAAAGCTGGCATTGATATTAATGTATGCTTTATTGCTGTAGCAAATGGAACTTTTTCACTCTGAGGAAAATTTTTCGAGTTTGCATACATCTTTACGACTATCATTTGTGCAATGCCCAAGAGAATGCCCGGTACAATTCCCGACATGAAGAGTGCACCCGTCGAACAGTTAGCTATTCCCGAATACACGACCATAGTTATGCTCGGTGGTATGATTGAGCCTAACGTTGATGATGCCGCCGTAACCCCGACAGAAGTTCCCTTATCGTATCCCTGTTTCTCCATTGCAGGAATGAATATCTTTCCCACGCCTGAAGTATCTGCCTGTGATGAACCAGAGATACCAGCAAATACCATCGAGACAAGAACGTTTGCGTATGCAAGTCCGCCTTTTTTGTGTCCAACCAAATCACAGATACATTCAATCAGTTTCTCAGTGATGCCTCCTTCGTTCATCAGGTTAGCCGCAAGTATGAATAACGGAACGGCAAGCAGCGTAAAACTATTGAGACCGTTGAACATCTTTGTGAAAACTACTGTGTTCGGAATTGCAGGCATACACGCTATGCCAGTGAAGGATATGATACCCAGAGCAAACGCAATAGGTACACCTATGGCTATGAATCCAACAAACATTATGATAAGTATCGCACCAAGCATTAGGAATTTCCTCCTTTAATCAGCTTCATAATTTGTTCAAACGTTCCGTAAATCAAATATATACTCGCTGTTGCACCACATATCGGAATACATAACCACGTTGGGCCGCGTTTCATTGCTGGAATATTTACCCATCTGAAATTCCAGAACTGTCTGGCCGCTGTGTAACCATAAAATATCATCATGATACAGAATGTTAATACGATTAGATTAATCACAATCTGAAGTATTATTTTCTTTCGTTCACTTTTAAGCGAGTCCATCATAGACGTGAATGCAAAGTGCGCATTTGAATGCACCATTGCAGCAGCACCCATGAAGACAGCCCATATGAATGAATACATGCTGACATCTTCTGTCCACATAGCGGCAACTCCCATATAACGGCATACAATCTGATATACGACCGTTAACAGAAAAATCAAAAGGAACAAACCGCCTATAGCAATTTGAATTTTCTGAAGACCATCAATTATTTTTTTCATGAAAATCTCACCTCGCAAATAAAAAAGGCGGCCATGTAATTCAACCGCCCGTTTCAATTTTTTCTTACTTTTCAGCCGCACGAACCATATCAAGCTGTTCCTGCATGTTGTTCCTCTTAGCGAAATCGTCCTGTATCGGTTTCGCAATTGCCCTGAATGCCGCAATGTCAATGTCAGCAAACTCTGTTATGATTGCACCGCCCTTAATGGCCTTCTGCTTTGATTCTCCGAACATTCTATAGGTTATCGCTCTCTCTTCAGCTGTGCTTGCCTGAGCCGCTTTGTTGATCCATTCTTTTTGTTCGTCAGTCAGACGGTCATATCTGTCTCCGTTCATGAGAAATAATCTCGTCGTGAAGTCGTGATGAGTCTCTGAGATGTATTTTCCGTTCGGTGTCTTGTGATGTTCCTTCAGGGTTATGTTCGTGTAGTCGTTCTCTGCTCCGTCAACTACTCCCTGCTGTAACGCCTGATACAATTCACCCCATGCTACATTTGTCGGAATTGCTCCGCACCCCTTGAAGAATGCCTGCTGAACCTGTGATGACTGTGTACGAATGCTAAGGCCTTTCAGATCTGCGGGAGACTTAACCGGCTTCTTTGCGTAAACATCACGGACTGATGATGACCAGTAACCCATAATTCTGAACTGGTTATACGTCTTCTCAAGTACTATCTTCTTCATAGCCTCACCGAAATCACCATCAAGGCATTTCTCCCAATGTGCGAAGCTGTCGAAAAGATATTCAAGCGAGAAAATATCAATCTCAGGTACACCAATTGCCGTCATGAATCCAGGTGATGATACTACTATGTCTGCTGCTCCCATCGTCAGCTTTTCAATCAATTCAGATTCATTTTCACCTAACGTTCCCTTATGAACTGTTACCTGAATCTTTCCGCCGGAAATTTCTTCGGCAACTTCTTTGAACTTATCGAGACCATGACTATAAGGGTTAGCAAGGTCTGTAGCATTCGATGCTATGATGAGGGTTAATTCTGGTGCGGCAAATGACACAGAAGCGAAAACTGCAAGAATAGCAGCAAGTGTAAAAGTAAAAAGAATTTTCTTCATAAGAGTATTCTTCCTTTCAAATAAATTTTTATGGATTTTAAGATTTTAATAATTTTATGTGTTGCTGTCAAAGAAACTAAGTCACAAAAAATTAAGATTCACAAAAGCAAAAGTTACACGTAAAATTAAATTAAAAATTAAGGGGATATTTATTTATAATGATAATACCATTCGATAAACTGAAAGCCACAGCCAAAAAAGCATTTTTGAGATTGGGATTAACAGAAGAACAGGCAGAGATATGCGCACATATTCACGCGTCTTCGAGCGCAGACGGTGTAGAAAGTCATGGAATGAATCGAATTCCGAGATTTGCAGAATATGTTAGCAAAGGCTGGATTAACATTAAAGGTAAACCTGAACTTGTAAAAGCAAAGGGAGCAGCAGAAAATTATGACGGTCATTTAGGAATCGGAATCACAAACGCGTTATTCTGTTCTGAACGTGCAATGAAACTTGCAGAAGTTCACGGCATAGGACTTGTCGCATTGAAGAATTCGACTCACTGGATGCGTGGAGGAACTTATGCTTGGAAGATAGCAGAGGCAGGTTACATAGGGATTAGCTGGATAAATACTGAAAGCTGTATGCCAATGTGGGGCAGTGATGAAAAGAGCGTAGGCAATAATCCATTCTGCATTGCTATTCCTCGTGAAGATGGTCAGATAGTCGTTGATATGGCCATGAGTCAATACGCATACGGCAAGTTAGGTGTGTATCGTCTCGCAGGAAAGAAGCTGCCTTATCCCGGAGGATTCGACAAGAACGGAAATCTGACCGATGACCCTTCAGCAATCGAAGAATCATCGCGCATACTTCCTGCGGGTTACTGGAAGGGATCAGGTCTTGCAATTGCACTTGACCTCGCAGCAGCGGCAATCTCAGGAGGACTTTGCGGTTCAGACATGGACTACAACAATAACGGCAGCTGTACGGGGTGTTCACAGATATTCATTGCTATAGATCCGTACATGTTCAGTACGAAGGAAGATGTTCAGGCAAAGCTCAATAGAAGAGTATCGACAGCAGACAGTGCACACCCGATTGACCCGAAGCATCCGGTGAAATGTCCAGGTGAAAGCACAATCACAAGACGCAAAAAGAGTATGTCCGAAGGTGTACAGGTTGATGATACGATATGGAAGCAGGTATGTTCAATCGCAGAAGGTAAATCACTTTCGGGACATATCGAATAATATTAAGGAGGAATAATCATGCAGATAGTTTATGAACTCGCACCAGGTCTTCGTCTCGTTGACCTCTCGAAGCAGATTGATCCGGCAGCAGAAACACGACGATGCAAACTTCACCGATTCAACACTGGCGGCCCAATACCAGATTTTCACACGAACGTTGACATCATGACTCACTTGGGAACTCACGCAGAATGTCCGTATCATCATAATGATGACTGGCCTGATGTAACAGGAATCCCTCTGACCACGTTTGTCGGAAGAGGAGTGTACGTTGACTTCAAGGAATCATGCGCACCGAATTCACACATAACATCGGCAGACCTTGACCGTGAAGCAAAGAAAGTCCGTGAAGGAGACATAGTGATAATAGACTCATCATATAAGCTCAATCCCTTTACGCCTGACACAAACACTGAGAAAGATAAAAGGCTTCTTGTGAACGGAGAGACAGCGGAATGGTTCAAGGCAAAGAAAGTTAAAGCTGTAGGTTTTGGAGACGGAGTATCAATCGAAAACTGCAACGAAGATGTTAAACCATTTCATGATATATTGCTGGCGGAAAACATAATCTTCATTGAGGTCTTGAAGAATCTCGAACAGCTTAAACATGATGTATTCTTCATGTCATTTGCTCCTCTGCCTATTAAAGGATTAGATTCAAGTCCTGTTCACGCGTATGCAATTGAAGGGTTAAAGGAGTTCTCTGAATGAGAATAGCTGTAATTGGTGCGGGAGCTATGGGTTCAATATACGGAGGCAGGCTATCGCAAAAGAATGAAGTGTTTCTTGTTGATACAAACAAGGCAATAATCGATTCAGTGAATCAGAATGGCTTAACCCTTGAGGAAAATGGACAGGACAACAAATATTATCCCAAAGCATTAAACAGCACAGAAGAACTTGAACCTGTTGACCTGATAATCTTGTTCGTGAAAGCATTGTATTCACGTTCAGCACTTGAGAGCAATAAACATCTCATTTCTGAACATACATATCTGATGACATTGCAGAACGGATCAGGCCATGAAGATATACTCTCGGACTTTGCACCAGTTGAACGAATCATAATCGGCACAACTGAAGATAACGGAGCAGTATTAGAACCTGGACATGTACGTCATGGCGGAAAAGGCAACACAAACGTTGGAATGCTCGTTGATGATTCAGAGAGTTTCCTTCCGAAATTGAAAGATGCATTTGATTCATGCGGATTCAATGTGAGGATTCATGAGAACATTCAGCAATTAATCTGGAACAAGCTGTTTGTGAATGTAGCATTCAGTGCAGTAACAGGATTGCTCAAATGCGAAATGGGATTCATAGTGAAGTGTGATTATGCGATGAACCTCTCGAAGAATTTACTTCATGAGGCAGTGAGTGTAGCTCATGCATTAGGACTTGAAGCTGATGAAAATAAACTGCTTGAAGAAATTAAATCCGTGTCAGATAATTCACCCAACGGAGTAACATCGATATGTGCGGACTTGCGTGCAGGACGAAGAACTGAAGTTGACACTATAAGCGGTTCAGTCGTCAGGGCAGCGAGGAAGTGCAATGTTGATGTGCCGTGTCATGAATTCATTGTGAATGCGATTCATGCAATGGAAAACTATAATGTGAAGTGAGGAAACATAATGAAGGCAGTAAGAATTGTAGAACCGTTTAACGTTGAATGCATTGATGTTGAGAAGCCAGCACCCAAAACAGGCGAAGCATTGCTGAAGATTGAAGCCGCTGGAATATGCGGAAGTGATATAGGAGCGTTCAGAGGTACGAATAACCTCGTGAGCTATCCGAGAATAATCGGACATGAACTTTCAGGTGTAGTAGTCTCAATTCCCGAAGACAATCCCAAAGGCATAAAGCCCGGCGATAAAGTAGTCGTTGAACCTTACGTGTATTGCGGACACTGCTACCCTTGCAGTATTGGACGCACTAACTGTTGTATCGACATGCACACACTTGGAGTTCACATTGACGGAGGAATGTGCGAATACTTCTGTCATCCTGCACACATGCTCGTGAAAATGCCCGAAGGTATGACGTTTGAGCAGGCAGCAATGGCAGAACCTTTGACGATTTCACTTCATGGAGTTCACAGAGGAGCGGTGAAGTCTGGAGAATATTGCGCAGTGATTGGAGCAGGCCCAATAGGATTAGCGGCGGCTATGACTGCTCAGGCATACGGAGGGCATGCAATATTGATTGACATTGTGCAGGAGCGTCTTGATTTCGCGAAGAACGTTGCAGGAATCGAATACATAATCAATTCCGCAAAAGAAGATCCTGTGAAGAGAATTGCAGAGATAACAAATGGAATTATGGCACAGTTCGTTATGGAATGCTCAGGAGCGAATCAGGCGATACGTGCGACACTGGATTATGTATGTAATGCAGGACGTGTTGTGTTCACAGGCTGGCCTAAGAAGGAGACGAGCTTACCCACAGACGTAATCACGAAGAAGGAACTTGATCTCAGAGGCGGAAGGAACAGTGCACATGAATTTGAAGAGGCACTTGAATTGATTCAGTCGAAGAGAGTTGATATGCTGAAGATGCTGACTAAGACAGTTTCAGTTGATGAAGCACCAGCAGTGATAAGAGACATTGAAAAGAATCCGGGAAATTACATGAAGGTTGTTGTGAGATTCTAAAAAACTATTGCCCCCTGTTATAACGGCAGGGGGGTTTATCTTTTATCATTACCTCGCGAGCCAGCCTCCGTCAACTGCAAGTACATGGCCTGTCACATAATCAGATGCACGTGAAGCTAGAAACACGGCAGCACCTTTAAGGTCTTCAGGTTTGCCCCACCTGTTAGCGGGAATACGTCCGAGAATCTCCGCACTCCTCTTCGGGTCTTTAATGAGTGCCTCAGTGTTATTTGTTGCAATATATCCCGGAGCAATAGCATTCACCTGAATGTTTGAACTTGCAAGTTCATTAGCCATGAGCTTTGTTACACCCATTACGCCCGATTTGCTTGCAGTGTAACTCACAACTCTTATTCCTCCCTGAAACGACAGCATAGATGCAATGTTGATTATCTTTCCGCCTCCGTTATCCTTCATGTAGCGTGCACATGCCTGAGACAAAAAGAATAATGATTTGAGATTCATGTTTATCACATCGTCCCAATTCTCTTCGGTGAAGTCTAAGACATCCTGCCTTCGGATTATTCCTGCATTGTTCACGAGAATATCAAGTCTTCCAAACATCTTCACAGTATCATCAACGAGTGCCTGAATCTTATCCTGCTTCCCTAAATCAATATCGTAATACATGAACTTTCGGCCAAGTCCCTTGATGTATGCTTCTGTTTCCGGCATTGCAGCATGACCTGCACCTACAATATCTGCTCCTGCTTCAGCAAGTCCTTCTGCGATACCCTGACCGATTCCTGTGCGTGCACCTGTAACGATTGCAACTTTACCTGAAAGATTGAACATGTCAGTCATTATTGTATTCTTCTCCTCTCTATTTCATGTCTGTGGGCTGAATCGTATCCATATCATCGAACTCCTGATTCTCTCCGCCCATTGCCCATATGAAACTATAGTTGCTTGTACCTGCACCTGAATGAATTGACCATGACGGCGAGATAACTGCATCGAAATTTTTCATGACGATATGACGAGTTTCATGGCCTTGTCCCATGAAGTGAAACACAATATTGCCTTCAGGAATCTCAAAGTACGTGTATATCTCCATGCGTCTCTCGTGAGTATGTGCGGGCATTGTGTTCCATACACTTCCTGATTCGAGTTCAGTCAGTCCCATTGAGAGCTGGCATGTCTTCAGTACATCAGGGTGAATGAACTGATTGATTACGCGTTTGTTCGAGGTTGCCGAATCACCGACAGGTCTTTTTGCTGCGTCTGCGATTTTGATTAGGCGAGTCTCATAGCTTGTATGTGCGGGTGCAGATACAAGATAAAATTTTGCAGGCTGAGATGAATCTTTGCTCTCGAAGAAAACTTTTTCAGTTCCCTTTGTGATGTACAGGCAATCCTTATAGCCAAGTTCATAAATTTTTCCGTCAGCTTCAATCGTTCCATTGCCGCCTAGATTGAATACGCCTGCTTCACGTCTTTCAAGGAAGTAATGAGTTCCGAAATTTTTCCATACGTCTATTCCGTCATCAATTGATAACTTCCTGCTTACCGGCATAATTCCAACGGTAACCATTCTATCGACATGACTGTATACAGCCGTAACTTTATCGGGAATGTATAAGTCAGTGATGAGAAATTCTTTTCGTAGTTCATCAGTTGTGTAACGTTTCACATCATTAGGACTGCATGAATATCTTATGTCCATAAATTACAAATAGCCTCCTGTGAATGAAATTCTCTTATGGATTTAATAATTTTAATTTAGTAGTTATGATTTTCAAGTATATGCACATAAAAAATGCAGCCTGTTCTGAATTGCAGGCCGCACTTTCAATTCACACAGAAAGATTTTACATCTTAACCTTTATCTTCATACAGCTCAATGATCGCATCATCTTTAACGATAAATGCAAGCCTCACTGTATCATTGATACGTTCAGGCCCGAAAATGACTCTGTCTGCATCTTCAACGTAAGGAGTCATATCATCGACTTTGTACGCAACATGGAACTGCTTTGAAAGTATTTCTGGAAAACGTGTTCCTTCTTCAAACTTCAGATACTCAATCTTATAATCATAAGCATCAACACTCGGATTAACCCAGAACTTTCCCCATTCGTTATATACCATTCCGGGCTTTTTGTTCAGAATGGGAATACCTACATGCATGTATTCTGCTGACATGAATATACTCTCCTTTCACATTCACGCAAGCTCCTGATAATATTCATAGGCTTGCTGATCGTTATACCCTTCATGCACTATTTTCGCTACTGCCTGACACATTGCCGTTGGGTGTTCACTCTGGAAAATATTGCGTCCCATATCAACACCTTTAGCTCCGTCAGAAATAGCTTTATATGCCATAGTTAAAGCATCTTTTTCAGGAAGTTTCTTGCCTCCCGCAATCACAATAGGCACAGGACAAGCCGCAACAACTTTCTCGAATCCTTCACAGTAATAAGTTTTCACGAAACTTGCACCGAGTTCCGCAAGTATTCTTGTCGCAAGAAGGAAGTATTGTGTTGTTCGTTCCATTTCTTTACCGACGGCTGTAACTCCAAGCACAGGCATTCCGTAACGTTCACCTGCATCAACTGCCCTGCATAGAGTTTCAAGGCTTTCTGATTCTCCTGCACCGCCTACGAAACACTGAATTGCTACTGCGGACGCATTCATTCTCAATGCAGCTTCCATATCTGCACCGCATCCGCCTCCAACACTCATATCATTTTTGAGTACGCTGGCATCATGTGTAGCTCTGAGGCATATGGGCTTATTCACCGTTGGAGAAATGCATGAACGAATCGCTCCTCTGGTTGCCATGAGAACATCTGCATACTCTGCCAAAGGTGTAATTGTTACGTCTATGCGTTCAAGTCCTGATGTTGACCCCATAATATAACCATGATCGAATGCGAGCATAACAGTATTTCCGCTCTTAGGGTTAAACAATCTGGATAAACGATTCTTCATTCCCCAATCGCCATGACCAAGCCCTTTAGCAAAGAAATCCTGTTTAGGCGGAGCTATTTCCAAATGATAATCTTTCGCAACTTTATTCCTAATCGAATCGGCCATGATTTACTCCTTGAAGAATACCTGTGTGTGTGCAGGTGTATTCCAAAGTCTTAAAGTCTCATCGTCCCACTTCGCGATATTCATCTGGAAACCGCCTGCTTCCTGAACTGTCAGTACTTCACCAACCATATTCGCGACTACTGTTATGCCTTTACCCTTCAGGTATTTCACTGTCTCCTTGTAGAGTATCAGCATTTCCATCATCGTTGTAGCACCGCACCCGTTAATCATGACGAATGCCTTATCACCCGAAGATATATTGAGGTTCTTGCAGAGTGCTTCAGCTACTTTCTCTACTGTTTCCTTCGCCGACATCATAGGCACTCTCACACCGCCGCCTTCACCATGCTGACCTGCTCCGATTTCCATTAGATCAGTCTCGCCTAAATCACCGAAGGACGTAGCAGTTTGAGGGTGAGTAGCATCACTGACCTTCACAGTTACGGAAGCCATATTTGCGGCATATCTCTCACAGATTGCGGCAACTTCATCAAGAGTTTTTCCTTCTCTTGCGGCTGCTCCTGCAATATGATACATGGCAACTGCACCAGCAAGACCGCGTTTATTGTCTTCACCGTTTGGGTCATACTGAATCTCTTCGTCAGTGATAACCTGACGGACATTCATTCCTGCTTTCTTTGCTAGTTTCATTGCCTGCTTTCCCGCTAACTGGTCTCCTGCATAGTTCAGTGTGAGAAGAAGAACTCCATGACCTTTATCGGCTTTCTGCATGGCCTCGAAGACGAGCTGACCATTAGGTGCCGCAAATATATCGCCTACAACCTGAATGTCTAATGCTCCCTTTCCGACATAACCAGCCTGTGCAGGTTCATGACCTGATCCGCCGTAAGTTACAACTGTAACTCTGTCTGCTTTGTCCAAGTCCTTGCTGATGACCATATGACCATCAACGTACAGAATATCTTCATTCGACAGGCCAAGACCTTCAAGCTCTTCATCGGTAACAGTACTCGGACTGTTAATGAACTTCTTCATTTTCATATGATCTACCTCCTTCGAGATTTCAAAATATGTTTTGTGGGATAAAAGAATTATATTCGATAAATTAAGCTGTTGCAATCATCATGCTTCAGCTAACCCTTCAAAGAAACAGCTCATTGATTTTGCTCCTGCGTCAGGTGTTCCGATTGTCTTTGCACCATAACTCTTAGCTCTTCCGAATTTCGCTTTGAACTTTTTTGTCTCTTCCGTACCTTTTGCGGCTGCTTCTGCGGCAAGTGTGAAGAGTTCTGATTCACTATCACCAGTATACGATGCTATTGCGTCAGAGGCAGGGCCAAGTGCGTCCATGATAGTCTTATCGCCGACTTCTGCACCTGACATATCAGAGAATTCCTCAAATGCATTTGCAAAAATGGTTTTAATTTCTGATATGCTGATTTCATTTTCATCTAGTGCATTTTCCTGAAGTCCATCAAACCATGTGTTCCAAAGAGGAACTGCACTTCCGCCGCTCAAAGTGAGAATTGATTCTGCGGCATTGTTGAGCATCGATTTGATTCCCTGAGACTCTTCATTGAGTGAATCTTTTATGACGTTGCAGATTTTCGTCATAGTGATTCCATGATCTGCATCTCCAAAATGCGAATCAATTTCCGTCAATAATGGTTCAGCAGATATGACCTTATCACATGCATGTTGAATCCTTATCATAAATTCATCTTTAGTCATTGCACATCACCTCATAAAATTTTCAGAATGGGAATAAATGTTAAGTAATAAATATTCTACTACAATCAAAATCATATACTTCACCTTTTGTTTGCGTACCACACTTCTAAAATTAAATATAAGAGGTGATACCATGAATAACATTTTTGAAGATGAAAGCAAATATATGTTCCGCAAAAAGTTTTCTTACGGGAAGTTCAAGACAGCAGAATATCTCTACAGGCTCCTTGAATCAAAAAATGCCATATACAATAATAGATTCTTTGATGATGTCCTGGATGAGCTTCTCGGAGATTTAAGACCGCTTTTGAGGGAGATTATCGAAACGGTGAAATCTGCTCCGAAATCATCTGTGAGAACAAATGCGTTGAAATTTCTTAAGGGGACAAGGGATTGGGACAAACGTGATGTGGAAGGACGCTTTGACGATATACTTGAAGAACTTCCTAAAATAACCGGGATTTTCAGAACATGCCTTATGCGAAGACTGTCTGACATGATGAATGAGCAGCCTTATGACCTTCAGACTTTCGTGCGCGCGAGAAGACACATGAAGAAATTGTTCCTGCTCAGTGATACGATGCTCAATGTCTTTGAGTGCCTCTATTTTCTGGAGAACAGTGCTATAGGAAGATACCTTTCTGATGAAATTGAAATCTGGACGAAGCAGAACAGGTACATTGCGGCAAAGATACTTGATATAAAGACATCGGAACTTGAAGAAGCCATAAGCAGCCTTTTATCTTATGGACTCATTGAGACCTACAGGGATGACAACTATCAAATTGATGATAACGTTCTTCCGATCTGGGAAACTCCTGAAGTATATGACATGAGCAAATTCTTCTGTTCGCCTCTGAAGGGAAAAACACTTCCGCTTGAGATGTTCAGAATTCCGGAGAATGATTTGAATTACGTCATGAAACTTCTGACCTCAAAGACAAAAGCTCCCATTAATATTATGTTATACGGCCCTCCAGGAACAGGCAAGACAACTTTCGTGAGGAGTCTGGCAAAAGCATTAAGGATGAAGGCATGGTCTGTGAATGCAACTGACAACGGGAACAGAAGGGCAGCATTAGTAGCCTGTCTGAACATCGCGAGAAAACACAAGAACAGCTTTGTACTCGTAGATGAGGCAGAGAATATGCTTGATATAGGATTTCGCCCAGAGGGTAAATCATGGCTGAATACGTTTCTTGAGAAGTCTGACAACAAAATTATATGGGTAACTAATAATGTTCATGAAATCAATGCGGCAGTGAAACGAAGATTTTCATTCAGCATATTCTTTGACAATCTCGGCAAACGCGAACGTAATTTTTTATTCAGAGATGTGATACATGAACACAAAGCCGAGAGATATTTTGATGACGCTCAGATTATGAATCTTGCGAAGAACTATGAAGTCTCAGCGGGAGTGATTGATTCAGCAGTGAGACAGGCGAAGTCATTGCGTTATGGGAAACGTGATTTTGTTCGTGCAGTTGAGAGTTCATTGAATGCGTATTCGAGGTTCATGCATAACGGTTATGAAAGTGTGAGGAGGAACATTGAAGTCCCAGAAGGATTCGTAACAGAAGGAATCACCCTTGAAGGATCACTTGATGCTCTAATGGCTCGATGCAGGAAGGCAGATTCGGCTATGCGTAATGAGAGTTTCAATATGACGGGAGGATGTGCAACGATGTTATTCTACGGGCCTCCTGGAACGGGTAAGACTGCACTCGCGAGATATATTGCACATGAACTTGACCGTGAATGTTTCATCGTGAGGGCAAGCGATTTGCTGAACTGTTATGTAGGAATGACAGAGAAGAGTATTGCGGAAGCATTCAGACATGCAGAAATGGAAGGTTCAGTTTTGGTGATTGATGAGGCAGATACATTCTTATATTCGAGGGACAATGCTGTACGTTCATGGGAGATAAGCGAAGTGAATGAATTTCTCACAAATCTTGAGGAATGTCGATGTTTCTGTATTTGCACGACCAATAGATTCAATGAATTGGATTCTGCGGCAATGAGGAGATTTTCATGCAAGGTATCATTCACGTGGGCAAAACCTTCACAGATACTTGCGCTTTATAAATCGCATTTATCGCCTCTGTGTGATTCGGAGATTGATGCTGAGACTGAGAGAGAATTAATGTCTCTGAGGAGATTAACGCCTGGAGATTTTCATGCTGTGAGGGTGCAGTTCAATTCATTCTTTGAGGACAAGAAAGTAACGCATGAAGAATTATTGAGAGCATTAAAACGTGAAGAAACATTAAAAGCTAGATATATAAATCGTGATATAGGCTTTTGAGGATTTTATTGCGATGAGTGTGATGAAAAAGAGGCTCCTCCTTTTGTGGAAGAGGCCTCTTAATCTTATTCCTCAATCATGTTCTTCAGCTTGTTCAGTGCTGATACAATGACTTTTGCAACAGCATCATTCTCTGGAGCATTCATGAATCCGCCATTGCGTTTGTCAAGTTCTTCAAGCAGCTTCATGGGCAGATTGATTTTAATTTCGTAGCCTAATGTTGCAGCAAGCACACTCCTATTGCTTTGTTCAAACTTTTCATTGAAGTCTTTCTCGAATTCCTCAGGCTCTTCAACAAGTCCAGGATTTTTGACAAGAAGAAAATCTTTCAGTTTCTCCCAACCCCATTCACCTTCCCTGGGCCATTTGCCATTAAGGACATTGCAAAAATTTTTGCATATTTCGGCTCTGTCAGTTCCAATGACATCCGACGAAAGGTGTACACCGAAAACCGTTTTAGTTCCAGGCCCAAGCAATTGCGAGAGATTCAAGTTGAATCTGGTATTTATACCAAGTTCTACGTCTTCGTCAATCTTCAAAGTTTTCACGTTTATCCATGACATATCATTTCGGATTTGGCCGTTATCTCTGAAAAGAGGCCAGCTTTGTTTGCCAATATTGCCGGGCCATAAGACAACATCAATCCCATTGCTGTTGTGATAAACATAAGCTCCCAGTGCATATCCCCATGAGAGCGGAATCCAAGTTGTTTGTCCTGAAACTTCTTCGTCTGGATTCAAAAGACGTGCACAATTGTTAGCAAGAGGCCAGACTCTTTTAAGTACCATTTCATCAGTCATTCCAGCTCTGAAAGGTTCAATTGGGAACCAACGCTGACGGTAATATTTGAGGTAATCCAAGTAATGCTCCAATACGAAATCGCTTCTGCCTTCCTGTAGATGCTTTACATTCTGAATGATTTGAATGATGTCCTGCCATGTTATACGAATTACATCTTTGACAACGGATACATCAATATCATCGTTTTCTTTCATTTTATTCTGAATGCTTTCGACTTGATTCAATACCTGAGCATCTGCATTAGCCTGGTACTGCTTCACTTCAATGATTATCAGGTCAGAGCTTTCATCATTGTTGCATAGTATGGAAATATCAGGTATCGGATTCTCAGTATCTCGTGCTTCTTCTCCGAATTCAGTCTTTGCTGGAGTGAGAGTAACCGGAATTATACGCTGAACACCTTCGGGGACTGATGAGACAGCCAGATTGGACGCAGAGTTTTGAATATCAATCGCACGCTCTGTAATACTGCTGGGTTTTGCTACAGGAGCATGATTGTTTTTGCTGAGCTCAACATTGATAAAATCAATGAAGCGGTCAAAAAATAAATAATTCTCTTCAAGAAGAATAGCAATTCCTCTCGACAAATTATTTTCTTTTGGATCATCATTTTTCCTCTGCGAATACGGCACAAAAAGGTTAAGATAAATGTCGTAATCCAAAATCAATTCCTCACTTTCATAAAATTTTTCGCATTATAAACTTCTTTTAGGGGGGGGGGCAAACGTTATATTTACTTATTTTTAATTAGTTTATTTTATCTAAAATTGCCCTTGCAAATTCCTTCACAATTGCTCTCAGTTCTTCAGGCTCTATCACCTCAATATGTGGTGCACCTGACATAACCCACCTTGCTACTTCATGCAGATTCGGAACTTCCGCAGTCAATATTATTCCACCTTCGGGACTGTCTTCTATCTTCTGCGTCGGATGCCACTTAATTTCACGGAATGATTCTGCAAGTGGCTCCGTAATGTGAAACTTCACGGGAATCTTATCGAAGCCCGGTATCACATGCCACACAGATAACACATAATCTTCACTGAATCCGGCATCTTCTGGCATAACATATTCATCATCTGAGATTGACGCACTTATTATTCTGCTCACTCTGTGAATTCCAAGATTGCCGTACTTGTGATTGTA
>CAJOLN010000011.1 GCA_905235395.1 uncultured Synergistales bacterium | reverse complement strand
TGAATCTTATTCTACTTTTTGAATGGTGCAAGTAAATCTTCATCCCAACCTACTGGCCTGAAAAATCCTCCGTAAAGCGTCTCAAGAAGTTTTCGTGTCTCTTCACTCTGATACGCCTTCACTACCTTCTCATACACTTCAACTTTCGCTGGGTCTTTGAGGTCTGATAATCTCGCAGCAATTAAATTCCAGTATTCATGTTCGCGTGCCTTATCCTCAAATACTGCATCACTGGCCTTCAGTCCGTAGTCGAGTGCGTATGTGTCATTGATGACTCCTGCGGCAATATCCGGCAATGCAGAAGGAATTGTATTAGCAGCAAGTTCCTGAATCGTTATTTTCTTATTGTACTTCGCAATATCTTCTTTCGTTGGGTTAAAGCCTGCGCCCTCGCGTAACGTAATCAGTCCTGAAGTTGCGAGTACCTTTATTGCTCTTCCTCCGTTGGTCGGGTCATTGGGAATTGCAATTACATCACCGTCTTTAATTTCATCGAGCTTCTTTATCTTGATTGAATAAAGATTCAGAGGAACTACGAAAGTATTCGCAATGTTTGCGAGTTTGTATCCTCTGCTTGCAAGTTCATCTTCAAAATATATCCGGTGCTGAAATCCATTCAGGTCTATATCTCCGTCATCAAGCGCTCTGTTCGGTGTAACATAATCCGTGAACTG
This sequence comes from uncultured Synergistales bacterium, assembly GCA_905235395.1. Taxonomy (GTDB): domain Bacteria; phylum Synergistota; class Synergistia; order Synergistales; family Aminobacteriaceae; genus JAFUXM01. Next base: position 24,638 of record CAJOLN010000011.1, on the reverse strand, counting down.
AATCACTTCGAGAGTTATTCCCTGCTTTGCGAGAATCTCCTTTGCTGACTCCCACATCTCATCGTAAACGCTCCCTGTAACTCCGAGCCTCACCGTGACGTTTGCTGATGCTGTGAACGCAAGAACGAGAACAAGAACCAATGCGACAAATAACTTCTTTGCCATAATATAAAAACTTCCTTTCATGAAAATATTTTTATCTACAAACCAGTTTTCACTAGTGTGTATTCTTACGCGCAAGATATTCGCCCAACCATTGAACGAGACTTACTCCAAGCACAAGAACAATTACTGTTACCCACGTAATATCGATCATGTTCCTGTCATGGCCGTAACGAATAGCGAAATCACCAAGTCCACCTGCGCCAACAGCACCAGCCATAGCAGTGAGTCCAAGAAGGCTTATGATTGTAATTGTGATTGCACGAGTCAAAGGAGCAATGCTTTCACGAAGATACACTCTGAATATCACCTCAAACGGACTTGATCCCATAGACAACGCCGCCTCAACGAGTCCTTTATCTGTCTGTGCGAGTGCGCTTTCAACCTGACGTGCGAAAAATGGTGTTGCTCCGAACACAAGAGGCACTATCACTCCGCGAACATAAATAGCTGTGCCCATTATGAGACGTGAAAGAGGCATTAAGGCAGTTAGCAATATGATGAACGGAATTGACCTGAAGAGATTGATTATCTTATCAAGCAACTGATATATCGGTCTGTTCTCCATTATTCCGCCGGGCTTCGTTACCGTTAAGATTATCCCGAAGATTAACCCGAAGATAAATACTATTCCTCCTGCCCACACTTCCATGAGCAATGTATCTCCGCAGGCCTTCCAGAATTCCGGCAGTCTCCGCATTAAATTCGGAAGTAAAACGTTAAGCTCCTGCATCTTTTATCACCTCAACTCTGATATTCTTGTCTCTGTAATATTGAATCGCTCTGTCTATCTTCTCACGTTCTCCGTTGAATATCACAACCGTTCCTCCGACCATTGAACCCGCAACAACTTCAACATCAGCGAGAATAATATTAATTTCAATGTCGAAAGCACGAGACGCATATGATATGAGAGGCTCTGAAACGTCAGCATAAACGTAAACCAGTCTTGCGAGAACATCACCGGGCCTCAGCTTCACCATAGGTGACTCATCTCGTATGAGCGTATCAATCTTTGAGAGGTTAGATGTCGTCCGAACAAAATTTTTCGTCACGGGGTGCTTTGGGTTTGAGAATATTTCAAATACATCTCCCGTTTCTATTATTCTTCCTGCGTCCATTACTGCGGCTTTCAGGCATATATTCTTCACAACTTCCATTTCATGAGTGATCACCACAATCGTAATTCCGAGCTTCCTGTTCAAATACTTCAATAGCTGCAATATTGATGATGTCGTCTGAGGGTCTAAGGCACTCGTAGCTTCATCACATAATAATATCGTTGGATCATTTGCAAGTGCACGGGCAATAGCGACTCTTTGTTTTTGTCCGCCGGATAATTCAGAGGGATATGCATTTTCCTTATCTGAAATCTCAACCAGTGCCAAGAGTTCACGTACCCTCGCATGAATTTGTTCTTTCGTCATGCCGCGTAAAGGATAGGCTACGTTCTGCAAAACTGTTCTTGAGGGCATAAGATTAAATTGCTGAAATATCATTCCTATTTTGGTTCGTGCCTTGTAGAGTTCTTTGGGCTTCAGCTTCATCATCTCTACTCCGTCAATCTTAACACTCCCCGAATCAGGACGTTCAAGAAGATTTATGCATCGTACTAGCGTTGATTTCCCTGCACCTGAAAATCCGATTATGCCATAAATATCTCCGTCATTAATTTTCAGTGATACATCATTGACCGCATGAATAGTTGTATCTTTACGGTCTGCATTGAAATTCTTAACTATATGTTCAAGTTCAATCAATGAATCTCATTTCTCCTTATGCGTATAAAAATAGCGGGAAGCCGTTTACTTTATGTACGTACTCCCCGCGTATTATATTCTATATTCAGCGAACAGCACGAACCTATGTATGAATGAAACACTCACACATCATGATCATGCTGCTGGTAATATTCAATGTCTCAAAAAATTTTTCTGTCTTCATGTCTGGAGATTATGACATAAAACGTAAACGTGTCAAGGCAAATGCAAAATGCTAAAATAAATTTTGAATTTACATAAAATTTTTTCACGAGGTGAATCTTTCTGCAATGATGAATAACATACAGCGTGTTCACCTAATGGGCATAGGCGGAGCAGGAATGAGTGCGCTCGCAAAATTGTTGAAGGCTCATGGGTTGAACGTAAGCGGCTGTGATTTGCGTGAACCTCATTATGATTTAGGAAGCATATCATGTTCAACAGGACATAATCCCGATCACATAGACAAACTTAAACCCGAAGCATTAATTTTGAGCAGTGCAGTAAGTCATGAAAACCCTGAAGTGATTCGTGCAATTGAAAAGGGCATTGAGATTTTTTCACGAGCAGACGCATTGAGCTGGCTGTTCAATAAATCTTACGGCATAGGCATAGCAGGTACACACGGTAAGACAACTACGACATCAATGACAGGATTAATTTTTCTGAAATCGAATCTGAATCCTACAGTTTATGTTGGAGCTAATGTACCTGACATAGGAAGCAATGCAGTATCTGGAGACGGAAAATATTTTATTGCCGAGCTTGATGAATCAGACGGAACATTTGAACTCTTTAGTCCGTCGATTGCAATCATCACAAATTCAGATTGGGATCACGTTGACCATTACCCAACGAGGAAAGCAGTGATAGAAGCATTCACACGTTATGCAGACGGGCGCAAGGAGAACGGTACGCTGATTGTATGTGCAGAGGACGAGGGAGCCTCAAAAGTATACGAGATGTGCGATAAATCGCGGGGCAGAATCATTCGTTACGGCTGGGGAAAAAATTTTGACTGGGGAGCTTATGACGTAAACACGAATCACGGCGGAGGAATTTCATGCAGGGTATCACATGAAGGCCATGAAATCGGAAATCTTGAACTCAGTGTATCAGGTGAACATAACATAATGAATGCTCTTGCTGCAATTTCATCAGCTCATCTCTGCGGAATATCTTTTGATGAGTCTTCACAAATCCTGAAGAGCTTTCACGGTTCAGAACGCCGCATGCAGGTTAAAGGCATAACGCAAAGCAATGTTCTTGTTATGGACGACTATGCACATCACCCTTCGGAGATAAGGGCAACATTGAAAGCAGTAAAAAGCATTTATCCTGAACGAAGGCTTGTAGTTGTGTATCAGCCTCACAGGTTCACACGCACGGCCATGTTTGCAAGTGACATCGCAAATGCATTATCGAACGCTGATGAAGTATATCTGCTGCCGGTTTACTCAGCAGGAGAGAAGGAAGTATTGCACAGTTCATCAGACGAAATAATAAAGCTAAGTGAAAATCGAATCTCGCCTTTAACTTTTGATGATGCCGTTGAAATTTTAAAGTCTGCATTGAAATCTGATGATCTGCTTCTCACAATGGGAGCAGGAGATGTATATAGTATTGGCGAAAAAATTCTGAGAGATAATGTATAATACGGAAAATTTTATCAGGAATTTTTTGAGTGTATCATGTTAGCTAATAAATTGCGCATCGCTTTGCCTGACATAATCATAAAAGAAAACTGGCCTTTATCTCCTTTATGCACTCTTGGTGTTGGCGGAGAGGCTGAGATATTCGTTGTTCCTTATTCAATTGAAGACATGAGGATAGTATTTTCACTTGCACTTGATGAGAATTATCCCGTATACGTTCTCGGAGGAGGAAGCAATGTAATCTTTCCTGACGGTTTGCTTCATGGAATCGTAATCTCAACGTCAAATCTTAAATCTATTGAATGGCGCACTCCTTTCACTGTTGATATTGACGCAGGAGTAAAACTTTCTGTATTATTGAGTGAAGTCCGCGATAATGATTTAGGGGGCATTGAGTTTGCGGCGGGCATACCGGGCACAATAGGAGGAGCGGTTATCGGCAATGCAGGAGCAGGAGGTCATGGAGTGTGTGAGCTTGTAGACAGCGTGACTACGATAGAACCGAACGCAGAAATCATCACGAGGAACAATAACATGATAGATTACGGGTACAGGAGATGTTCACTGTCTGATGAAAAGAGAATCATAGTATCAGCACGAATGACATTCAGGGCATCTCAGCATAAAGACCGTGAAATTTTCGAGAACTTTATGATGTTACGTTCAAGGCAGCCTCACGGACATAAAAATGCGGGCTGTACGTTTAAAAATCCTGAGGGAAATTCTGCGGGAAAATTACTTGATGAATGCGGATGTAAAAATTTGAGTGTAGGTGATGCAATCGTATCTGACAAACACGCAAACTTCATTTTGAATCGCGGTCATGCTTCCAGCTCTGATGTGATTGCCCTGATAGGGGAATGTGCTCAGAGGGTATATGACAGCACGGGAATAAGATTAGAGCCTGAGATAAAAATTTATGGCTCATCTTTAAGTGTATAGTGATGAATTGTGCGCCGTCTTAGAGGGATTTATTTTCTGGCACTGATAGCAGGCTGCATATTTTACATCAGAGATTACCGTTACTGGTTTGCTCTTGATGACTATCAGGTCAAAGCACAGTCTCAGATAATGGAACAAAGATTATGGGAGATATTCCCTAAAAGATGTCTGACTTTCTGGCCGTATATGTACAGTGACGCTCAGGGCATAAAAGAATTTCTTGAACGTGATATGCCTGTAATCGTTGAAACTGAATCATCATGGACAGGAAAATTCACGATAAAAATTGAATGGCTCAAGGCGTGGATAAAAGTTCAATGGCGCGGAAAGATCTGGTGTATCTCAAGAGACGGCAAGATGTGGGAAGACAGACCGGGAAAACAGAATGACAAAGAAGCAGAGCGGTTAATCTGGAAGGTAAACGAACTTGAAGAAGAAGAACCTCCTCATATATACGGTGTATTTGAAACGCCGCTCTCAACAGAATTAATTGCGTCATTCATTGATGAGTTTCGCGGATTTAAATGGTTCGAGGCCGCTGACGAAATTACATTAGAACGCCGTGCAGGAATGGACTTGTTCACTCTGAAACTTTCAAGTGGAACGCAGAAGTTTGAAGTTATGTTACAGCGCGAGAAATATAAAGCGTATGAAGAGCAGGGGATAGGACAATCAATTGAAAATATATTTTTGGATTTGATAAACAAAGGCGGTAATCACATAATAGATGCCACATATGAAGGGAAATTTTCAGTGCGTAATTTATAATATACTTTTTAACACTAACTAAAAAAGAAGGGAACATAAAAACATGCCGGAAAAATCTGAGGGCCTTATTGTAGGTCTGAGTATGGGTACAACAAAAACTACAATGATAGTTGCAAAAAGGGATAGGCGTTACCCTGATTCTGTGCAGGTTATAGGTTTCGGCAATGCAGATTCAAGCGGCATATCAAAAGGAGTTATTACGAGTGTTCCTAGTGCCTGCAACTCAGTTCGTCAAGCCTTTGAAGATGCTCAGAGTGTAACCGGCATATCAGCAGACAGGCTAAGAAGTGTGATAGTTGCATTCAATGCGCAGGAAGTGCAGAGTGAATCAAGTCACGGAATGATAACTCTCGGAGACCGTGAAGCACGTGTTGAAGAAAAAGACCTTGAACGTGTAATCAAGCGTGCAGTGTATGATCTTCCAAGACGAGGCAACATGAGTCCAATTCACAGAATTCCCACGAGCTATGAACTTGACGGTGTTACAGTTACAGACCCATTGAACATGAATGGCAACAAGTTAGACATCTGGCTTCAGACTGTATCTGTGCCTATGACATATGAACAGACGGTGAGAAATTGCGTACAGACCGCAGGACTTGAAGTTAAAGGATTGCTTCTGAAACCATTAGCTTCATCTCTTGGTGCGGTTTATGAAGAGGAAATGCGTTTAGGCTGTATATCAATCTGCATAGGCGGAGGCACAACGGGAATTGTTCTTTATCGCGGAGGAAGGGCATTCAGAGTGATGAGCATTCCAATCGGAGGAGATCACATAAAAAGTGACCTGGCCACAGTTCTGCATATTTCATTTGGAGAAGCTGAACATCTTAAAAAGAGAATATTCACGTCAAGCGAGGACGATTTGAGACGTGAGGGAATTGATGTAGAGTTTGCATATCAGATCATATTTGCGAGAATTGAGGAACTCTTCAATGATTACATTCGCGTTGCACTTGCTGAATGCACACCTCAGCATTTTCCAGGCGGAATTATTCTCTCAGGTGGAGTTTCTAATATGCCCGGACTTGAAATGATGCTGTCCGATATTCTTCAGATGCCTGTGCGTACAACAGAAGAACCTGTTTACCGTATGCCGGACGGACTTGATAACGCTGCGTATGTCGGTGCCGCAGGAATTCTTAAATATTACGTTTTAACTGAACGTGACAGGTATTTATTCATGTCCGACACAGACGATTTTGACAGCCGGGATATTCAGGCACAGGCAAGAGCCGAATCCAGAGGCAGAGAACGAGAACAGCCAGACTATGATGACACCTATTACGGAGAAGAACTAGAAGACGATCCTGATAACGACTACGAGGAAGACGAAGAGAATTCAAGGCACAAGAATGTAGTTGAAATAATGGCGAGACTTGCGGACAGATTCAAGAAGCTGTTTTAATGAAAACTTGTAATGCCTGAAAAAATACAATAAAATAATTTTTCGGAAATTCAACGAATGAAAGATGTCGGACATAGGAGGAGAGCAGTTAAATGAATCAAGATCAGTTATTCAAGCTCACGAGCAATAACAACCGGCAGAACGAAAAGATAGTAGTATTCGGTGTAGGAGGCGGCGGAGGAAACGCGCTGAATCATATAATAGAGTCAAATGTTCAGGGCGTAGATTTTGTTGCTGCTAACACTGACGCACGGGCACTTGATATGAATCAGGCTCCCAATAAGATAATACTCGGCGAACAATTGACGCGTGGACTTGGAGCAGGAGCAGACCCTCAGAAAGGTGCAAATGCGGCCAAAGAAAGCCTTGAGAAAATCAAAGAGTACATCATGGGAGCAGATATGCTTTTTGTCACTGCGGGAATGGGAGGCGGAACAGGAACAGGAGCAGCACCCGTAATTGCTGGAGCGGCAAAAGATATGGGCGTTCTCGTTGTAGGAGTGGTAACTAAACCTTTCGGCTTTGAAATGGGAAAACGTATGAGAACTGCTGAGGCCGGAATCGAAGACCTCAAAAAGAATGTTGATGCATTGCTAATCGTCGAGAATGACAAACTTCTTCAGATAGATAATGGCATGAAGATGAAAATTGTCGATGCATATAAGAAAGTTGATGAAGTACTTCGTCAGGCAGTTCAGGGAGTTACGGATTTAATCACAAAATCAGGTTTCGTGAATCTCGATTTTGCAGACATCAAAGCAATTCTCACAGGAGCAGGAACGGCAATAATGGGAATGGGAGAAGGCGAAGGCGAAGATCGCGCACGTAAAGCAGCACAGAGCGCAATAACTTCACCGTTAATGACTTTCCCAGTAACAGGAGCAAAAGGAATTCTCTTAAACGTATCAACAGGAACAGAAATTACGTTAGGCGAGATGTCCGACGCGGCGGCTATCATAGAGGAAACCGCAGACACAGAAGCTCAGGTTATATGGGGCCATGTCATTGATGATACGCTCGGTGAAAAAGTTCATGTGACATTGATAGCAACATTCCCTGAAGGAGCAGATAATGCGCGTGTTGTAAAACAGAAACCAGCAGAGAAGGCACCAGAACCCCCGAAAGCACAACAGCCGCAAGTTCAGCAGGTAATTCAAACGCCTCAAAGGGGCAGGACACTTTATGATTTATACAACATGAAAAGAAGACAGCAGGAAGGTTTTGAGGAAGCACGACTGACATCACCGAACGAAAATGAAAACAGCGCATTCCCAAAATCCCAGAGGAGATTATATGACCAGCCGGCGATTTTCAGACAGACCCGCAAGAACTAGGCCCGCAATAAGAAGAGGCATAAAGAAACGCGGTATCCTTCCGTCATTCGGTGATATCGTTCTTCCTATTGTGAGTGTCGCGGCTGTAGGGTTGCTTGTGCTTGCTGGCCGTCAGTTCTTCCTCAATGGCATTAAGACTTCTCCGGGAATATCTTCAACAAGAGCATATGCTGAAGCTCCCGCGCTGATTGCTGAACGAGAAAAGAAACAGGAAAAAGATTCAGAAGTTACGGTTTCAGTTCCAATCGCAGAAAATAAAAACGAAAATGCCTCTCTTGATGCCATAGTGAAACAGGAAATTTCTATTCCACGTGCCGCCGCTGCTGTGCAGGAAACGCCGCCGAAAGTGTCTCAGGCTCCAGCTAAGAGACCACAGCCTGCCCCTAAGCCTCAGCCTAAACCTCAGCCTAAGAAACCTGAACCTCCAAAGAAAGAAACTAAAACTTCAGCACCATCACCAAAACAATGGAGAGTTCAAATCGGCGCATATACGTCTAAGGCTGGTGCTCAGGAAGCAGTAAACAAACTCAGGAAGGCAGGGTATAGCGCAACAATTTACTCTAATCCTGCGTCAAAACATCATAAGGTGTGGGTAGCTGGAGGGCCTGATAAGAAATCGGCCGAACAGGTAGTGAACGCAATGAAAAAATTAGGATACGGAAGCAGTTTCGCGTTTCCTCCTTCAAAATAAAATATCAATTTAAAACTTTTGCAGGCAGGGCACAAATTAAAATCCCTGCTTTGTTTTTTTTGCCATGAATAAAAAAATAACTTTTGACACATTTGAAAATTTTTTACACTCTCATTCAACAGATAAAATCATTCCGGGCCTCGAAAGAATTTCAAAACTGCTATCACGTTTGGGCAATCCTCAGAACTCTTTCAGGTCTGTGCATATCGTAGGCACTAATGGAAAAGGTTCAACGGGGTCATTTCTGGCTTCAGTGTTCAAAGAGGCAGGTTACAGAACAGGTTTCTATTCCAGTCCTCATCTCGAAAGTCCAGGTGAAAGACTGCTCATTGACGGTGAAGTTCTCTCTGCTGATGAATGGCTATGTGCCGCTGAGATCGCAGCAGAAAAAATATTACCAGATGAAGATTTGCCTTCGTATTTTGAATTTCTCACTGCATGCGCTTTTCTTCTGGCACGTTCTCATAATATTGATGTCGGTATCATTGAGGCAGGGCTTGGAGGAAAACTCGATGCAACTAACACGATGAGTAATACCGCATGTTCTGTAATTGCTTCCGTGTCTATTGATCACACTGAATATCTCGGCAATTCCCTTGAGAGCATTGCAGGCGAGAAATTTGCAGTAGTCAGAGAAAATACTCCGGCATGTTTCTCCGGTGTTGATGAAAGTCTCGTTGATATGTTCAATAATATTTGCAGTGAACGTTCTGCTCTCCCCTTTGTTGTCAGCAATTCATCACGCGCTGAGAATGTCACGGTCTCACCTGAGGGAAACTCTTTTGATTTATTCTCGCCTAATCTCGAAATCAGGAATGTTCGTACAGGTCTGATCGGAAAATATCAAATCAGCAATGCAATGCTCGCACTCTCTGCAATATCGCTAGTCAAAGATGAATTCACGAAGATAAATGATGATTCAATTCGCAGGGGAATGCAAAAAGCAAAATGGCCCGGAAGGCTTGAGGTTGTATCGCATAATCCGTTAATCGTTCTTGACGGAGGACACAATTACGATGGCGTATTGAAACTCTGCATGAGCATTAAAGATTTATGGCCAGATAAACGAATCGGTGTTGTCTATGCCGCAATGAAAGATAAAAATTACTCAGGCTGTATTGAATTAATGAATCGGATTTTGAAACCCTCACTGTATCTCACAACTGTTCCTGACATGGCCAGAGCCGCAAGACCAGATGAATTATTGAGAGCGTCAGAAAAATTTTCATGGTGTAATTTATGCGCCTTCAATGAACCTCTAAGTGCTGTGAAAAAATCTCTGAATGATAAAAATGATTTAACACTCATATGCGGAAGTTTATACATGATTGGTTATGTTAAGCCATTGCTGTATAATTTCTTAAAATGAATCCAAAGGAGGATTTGATTCATAATGAAACGTTTTTTGGCTGTTATTTCTCTCGTGTTACTACTCACTTCAACTGCATTTGCCCTCTCCAATGAAGAATACACCAGAATGAAAAAGAACAATGCAGATTTTGCACGCGCCGACAAAAGGCTGAGTCAGGTATGGGCACAGCTCAAAAAGGATTTGCCTAAGAATGTATTCAAAGAGCTTCAGGATGCTCAAAGAGTCTGGTTGAAAGACGGCAGAGACCATGAGGCAAACAAGTACATGAGTGACGGATACTCATTTGTGGAGGCGTATACAATGGCAACAAGTGACAGAGCCGATGAACTTCCGTATATAGCAAAAGAATTATCAAAGGGGTCGCGTTAGTTCATGAAACGTTCTTTTATCGCATTGGCTTTGCTGCTGATGTTATGTGTTCCTGCTTTCGGTCTCACTGATGCGGAATATCGAAGGCTCAAACGTACAAACCCTGACTTCAAACGTGCTGATGATGAGCTTGCACAAACATGGAATTCTCTAAAGAAATCTCTGCCTCCAAAATCCTTTGAGGAACTTCAGAAAAATCAGCGTGAATGGATTCGCAAAGGACGGGATGAGGTCGCAAGAAAGTATATCAGAGAAGGACATTCAAGAGCAGATGCCTATATTTTTGCCACAGTTGACAGAACAGAAGATTTGCCGGATATTGCAGACAGGATTAACGAGAAGAACACTAATGTATCTAAACCTGACGACAAAGGCGAGATTGAGGAGAACAGGTTCAAAAATACAGAGCCTGGAGATCCAGAAGGGAATTACAGCAGGAAGGGCGGATTTATGACCGTAATAATAACTGATAAAAGCTCAATGGAAGCCGCTGTTACCATATCGGTAAGTTCACCTAAAGAAGTCACCTGGTCGTCTGAAAGCTGGTTTGATGATGATATTCTCGTTCTGTATGATAAGAATTACAGCGATTGTAATCTTACGTTGACGTTCAAAGGCAATACTGTAACGGTTGAACAATCTGAGTCTGAAAGCTGGAAAAAAGTGCTCGGTGAAGGAGTAACATTAAGCGGAACATACACACGCAAATAGAGGCGCAAAAATGTTAGACCGAATACAATCCCTTGTTGAAACAAAAAATGTGAAGGAACTTCGGGCAATCACGGAAGATATGAACGAAGCCGACATAGCAGACGCAGTAGAAGAACTTGAACCAGAAGGCCGCGTAATATTGTTCAGAGCATTAAGCAAAGACATGGCGGCAGAAGTCTTTGCTTATCTCTCGTCTGACACAAAGGAAGCTCTCATCTCTCAGCTCACTGAACCAGAACTCGGCAGAATCGTTGATGAATTATTCCTCGATGATGCCGCAGATCTGGTTGAAGAATTGCCCCTCGATGTCGTTAAACGAATTCTTGAAAGTGCAAGCCCTGATACACGTCGCGGAATAAATCAGCTTTTGCAGTATCAGGAAGACTCAGCGGGAAGCATAATGACCACCGAATATATCTCGCTGAAACCAGATATGAACGTTGAGCAATCTTTCAGGCATATAAGAGAAGTCGGAACGGACAAGGAAACGCTTTACACATGTTACGTTACTGACCCTAAAGGCGTTTTAATTGGTGTTGTGACAGTCAGAACTATGCTTTTATCAAAGTATGAAGACAAAATTGGAGACATCATGACGGACACGAATATAATAAGCGTGAACACGAATGATGACCGTGAAATCGTAACTGAAATTTTCCAGAAATATGATTTTATCGCAATACCTGTAGTTGATTCAGAAAAGCATTTAGTCGGGATAGTCACAGTTGATGACGCTATGGAAGTTCTCGAAGAAGAAAGCACCGAAGACTTTCACAAAATGGCCGCTATGCTTCCAATGGATGAGCCTTATCTTGATATGGGAGTTACTGAACTTGCACGTAAGCGCATAATCTGGCTCATGATTCTCATGATTTCTGCCACGCTTTCAGGTTCAATTCTCAATCATTACCAGTCTGTCTTTGCGGCACTTCCTGCACTCATCGCGTCAATTCCTATGCTAATGGACACGGGAGGCAATGCAGGTTCACAATCATCAACGCTGGTCATTCGAGGGATTGCTGTAGGTGAACTGAGATTACGTGATGCATTGAAAGTTTTGTTCAAAGAAATTCGTGTTAGTCTCATGGTTGGAGGAGGTCTCGCAATAGTAAACTTCTTTTACAAGTATGCTATGAGCGGTGATTTCCTTCTGTCTCTCACCGTTGGAATAAGTCTCTTTGCTACCGTCATTTTCGCTCAGACTATCGGAGGAATGCTCCCGCTTCTGGCTAAATCTCTTGGCTTTGACCCTGCTCTTATGGCCGCGCCTATCGTCACTACCATAGTTGACGCTGGAAGTCTCACAATGTATTTCATGGTTGCAAGCTGTATCATGAATCTATAAAGGAGGAAAAAGATACGTGGCAGTTGATGACAAATACAAAGTGCTGAAAGAATATATCAGTTCACTTGAAAGTGTGGCAGTTGCATTCTCAAGCGGAGTAGATTCAACATTACTGCTCAGAGTGTCTCATGATGTGCTGGGCGACAAGGCAATAGCTGTTACTGCGTCATCATCGTCATTCCCAGAGAGAGAACTGAACTCTGCAAAAGAATTCTGCAAGGCAAATCACATTACGCAAATCATAATTCATTCTGAAGAACTTAACATTGAGGGCTTCAGAGATAACCCAAAGAACAGGTGCTATTTGTGCAAGCGTGAATTATTCACGAAGATTAAGGCAATAGCTCATGAACACAATATCAAAAACGTAATCGAAGGTTCAAATGTAGATGATACTGGTGATTACAGGCCGGGCTTGAAAGCAATTGAGGAACTTGAAATCAAAAGCCCTCTGAGATATGCAGGTCTCACTAAATCAGAAATTCGTGAACTTTCGCGTGAACTTGGCCTGCCTACTTGGGATAAACCGTCTTTTGCATGTCTTGCGTCAAGATTTGTGTATGGTGAGAGAATTGACATTGAGAAGCTAAAGATGATTGAACGTGCAGAAGAGTTATTGCTTGAGATGAATTTCAGGCAGGTACGGGTTAGAATTCATGGCAATATTGCGAGAATTGAAATCATGCCCGAAGATTTTGCACACATAATTCAAGATGACATTCGCACAAAGATTTATGATTCTCTTAAGGCACTTGGCTTCTCGTATGTTACTCTTGATTTGAGAGGCTACAGAACAGGCAGCATGAATGAAACCCTGTCATAACCGGCAGGGGTTAATCACTTCACGAAAGGCCATGAAGCCGAAAAGAAATCAGCTCCGAAAATCATTGTGACGAAGCAGCCTAAAGCAAGAAACGGAACAAGCGGAACTGTATCGCCTCTTCCCCATTTCACACGACCGATAAGCAGCATGAATATAACCCATAAACCTCCGGCCATAAATCCAACATAGAGAGCAAGAAGCGTGAACTTCAGGCCAAGTACTGCACCCATTCCGCCCATAAAGCTCGCGTCACCCCAGCCCATTCCGCCGCGTGAGAGAACGATTATCACGGCAAAAATTCCCCAGCCGCATAACGCACCTTCAAGACCGTCAAGCACACTTGCCCAGCCTCCTGCAAATCGAATCAACAATCCAAGAACTCCGGGCACTATTGCGAAAACGTCAAAGACATCACCGCTCTCAAAGTCAGTCAGGGAATTCACGACAAGACCGCATGAACCTACACAGCAAATGAGGCATGACCATGACAATCCCCAATGAGAATATATCATTACAGCCATGACAGCACACAGAATTTCAATGAGCAAATATCTCACGGAAATTTTCGCTCCGCATGACCTGCATCTTCCTCTGAGAAACAGCCATGATAAAACAGGCACTAATTCATATGCACTCAGAACATGGCCGCATGATTCACATTTTGAGCGTTCACTTCCCCACCATGAACGGCCCTGCACGCTTCTATGTGCAATTACATTCAGGAACGAACCGAAACATGCTCCGATTACAGCGAAGATTATCATGTTCTCAATCATTTTCTGTGTTGAGCATCATACACATATTGCCTGCTGCCGTCAGAACCTCTTGCGTATTTCGCTCCTCCATACGTCATTATTCTTCTGCGTTTAGCATCTTCATCTTCCAAAAGCATTCCCGCAATTTTTCTTCTCGCACTTTCTGTTCTTGAATCTTCCGCTAGTCGGCGGTCTATATATCCAAGCTCAATTAACATCTGAATATCCGCAGGGTTCACATCTAATTCTTCTGATAAACTTTCAATGTCAAATTTCTCTTCCTGATTATCTCTCAGGTGATTGTGTATCTGACTATATACTTTCTGTAGTCTGTGCATGCAGTTCGGGCATATTCTGTTTCCTTCTGCACTGACTATTCTCCCGCATAATTTGCATCCTGTTATATCCATTAATCTTTTTCCTCCGTGATTGATTATTCTTTTAATTTTACATGATGTTATGATTCATAAAATATATCTTTCTTTCTTAATGGAGGCTATTATCATTATCAGGTTTATTATGTTCATTATACGCTTAATGCCCCACAGATTTGCGCTTTCTTTTGGCCGGACACTTGGAAGATTACTGCGTCTCATACTCTGGAAGAAAACTGACAGGTGCGAAGCGAGGTGCGTAATGTCACTAGGTGTAGGAATAACGACAGCACGGGAAATCATACGAGGTTCATTCATGAATTTTGGAATGTCTATAATCGAGTTCATACGTGTACCAGTCATAAAGCCGCGAATAAAAGAGTTCGTGAAATTTACTCCTGAAAGCATAAGGAGGCTGCGTGAAGCGTCAGAGCAGGGCAAAGGTGTTCTTGTCATGGATACTCATATGGGTAATTGGGAACTCTGTGCTGTCCGTGTTGCCGAAGAAGGTTTTGAAGTTTGTCCGATTGTTACGCCTCAGAGAAATGATGCGGGCGTGAATGACATGATAAACGAGATACGCGGACTAACACCCAAAGTGAGAACGATAGACAGTGAAACGGGATTGCGTGAAATAATCAGAACTCTCAAATCAGGAGGAATAGTTGTTGTTATGCAGGACTTAGACGCACGAAAGGACGGAATCATCACAAACTTTCTTGGAATGCCAGCAAGCACTCATGAAGGAATCGTTAAGCTCTACCAGAAATTCAAATGTCCAGTACTGCCCGCGAGATTCATACGTGATAAAGATAACATTCATCACGAGATTAGAATCTACGAGGACATAAGCATTAGGCATGACAAGAACGGAAAACTCTTCGGAGAGGATTTGCCAGGCAGTCTTGGAATATGCAATGAGATTATAGAGGAATGGATTCGTGAGAGGCCGGAGCTTTGGATGTGGCTTATGGACAGGTGGGAATACGTGTTCAGACAGAAAGAGAAGAAATGAGAAATGATACTTGCATTTGATCCGGGCAGAGACAAAACTGGCTTTGCATTTGTAGATGAAGAAGGCAATTTGATTCTCTCAGGCATATTTGAAACACGAGAACGTGAAAAATTTTTTGAGGCATTGCTTCATGATTGCATTCTCAAATCTTACATCACAGAACAGGAAATCGAATCACTTCCTGAAAATTTAATCTCTGATGTAAAATTTATAGCTATAGGCAACGGAACACACAGCAGAGAATTTCATGACTATGTGAAGAATCGAACGGGCATTGAAATTGTGACGGCAGATGAGAAAAACACTACGATTGAAGCGCGCGGGCTTTACTGGAAAATTCATGAGCCAAACTTTTTTATGCGTCTAATGCCTGAAAGTATGCGTGTGCCTTCGAGAGTGCTTGATGATCTTGCGGCATGGGCAATCGGAATGCGGGCGATGAAAAAATATAGAGATATAAAAGAGAATAAGCTATAATAGTGCAAATTCAGATAATAAAAATATTTTTAGCATGGAGGGAGATTAATATTTTATGGCCGGTATGGATAAACTTGTCGCTCTCGTGAATAGTTTTGCGTCGGCAGTTCTTTCCGTAGGGCGCGAGGTGGGGCTGAATATCACCCTCAACAAGTCGAGAGTATCTCAGGGTATCAAAGTCGAAGGCATATGTACAACAGCACTGATAGGAGTAGTCGGAGTAGGTTCACGCGGAACGATAAACATAATGCTGAACAAAGAGGGCTTCGATAACATAATCAATGCTATGTCAGGCGGAATGATTGCACCGAATTTAGGCGATGATGTATCAATGAGCGTAATCGGAGAACTTTCGAATATGATAGGGGGACGTGCATTAGTCCAGAGCGCATTGGGGACAGTAGACGTAACACCCCCGCAGTTAATAGTTGGAGAGAATATCAAGAACGTAACGAAAGAAGAGAACGGTACAAGGAGTTTCACACTTCCGTTTGAGCTTCAGCCTTCGGGAGGGTTATATCTTGTGCTTTCATTCAAGATTGACTGACCCTTTATGTTGGTTTTAGGGGAAAAATCTTAAAACGGTTCTGGTCTTTACGGGCCGGAATCGTTTTTTGTTATCAGGGAGGTTTTATTCATTATGCTGAAGAAATTTATATGTGCCGTTATTGCCGCCTGTATGCTTGCATTATATCCGTTTTCCAGTGATGCAGGAGTGATTCTTGTTCTCTCTGGAGGAGGCACGAAAGGATTTGCACATCTTGGAGTTATAGAGACGCTTGAAGAACATGGAATACCCGTAATAGGAATAGTAGGTACGAGTATGGGTGCGTTAATGGGTGCACTGAGGGCGAGCGGATATACAACGAAGGATATGCACAGAATCATAAACGAACTTGACCTGCCTTCTCTTTTAAGTGAGAACACCGGGCCTATGTTTGTGTTCACGGGGAATGACAGGCGTGCGAAGAAGAATACGGTATCAGTATTAACATACACGAAGAACAAAGGGCAGAAAGGGCCTAAAGGACTTCTTACAGGGGATAAGCTGTATATATATTTTTCGCAGTTAATGCGTGAGCGTAATATCTCAGAGACGGATTTTTATCATCTTCCGATACCGTATGCGGCAGTTGCAACGGACATAAACACAGGAGAGAAAGTTGTACTGAGGGAAGGAAATTTAGCCTCTGCTATGAGAGCCTCAATGTCAATTCCAATGTTATTTGAGCCATGGGTAATAGACAATCACGTTTTAGTAGACGGCGGAATAGTTTCAAACTTACCAGTGTATACAGCGAAGGAAATATTTCCGGGAATGCCTATAGTAGCAGTTGATATATCAGGTTCATTGAACAGCAAGATAGATTCATATGTGTCAGTAATAGACCAATCATTGACAATATTAATGAGGAAGACGACTGATGAAGAAGGAGCTGCGGCCGATATATTGCTGAAGCCGGACGTGAAAGGGCTTGGAACGCTTGACACAGTTGATCCTGAGACGATAGTGAAATTAGGAAGGGAAGCAGCATTGGAGAAGATAGCGGAGATAAAGGCACTTTCAGAAAGCGGGCCTGCATTGTTCACGCCATATGAAGAAAGACAGATGAGCAATATCGTAGGTGATGTTGAGGTTCATGGACTGCCGCCGAAAATGGCAGATATGCTTCACAAAAGGGCATTGCGCTGGGTAGGAAAGCCAGTAGATGAAAAACTGATAAATGAAGCTCTCGCTAAACTCTCAGAAGCACAGGGTATAGAAATGGCGGATTATCAGCTTGGGCGGACAGAATCAGGAGATGTGCTAGTGCGTATTGATGTCAGGCAATCACCAGAACAGAAAATAGGACTATCCGGATATACAACGAATCTTCACTCGAACCGCTGGATATATGTCAAAGGCGAGATGAATGGATTGCTGAGTGAATATGATTCGCTGACAGGGGTAGCGAAAATAGGAGATCAATGGGGGATTGACCTTGTATATCAGACAGCACCACAGCCGTTGTCATCATGGCAGGTGACGTTATCAGCGCAGAACTGGAAGCCGAGAGGAAAAGATGATTCGGTGAGGGATTGGGACAGGTATGCGGCAGGAGTGAGCAGGCTTTTCACGTGGGGAGATGTGAATCTTGGAGTAGGTTACGCATATGAACACATAGACGGAGATTCACTTTCAGACAGTGATGAAACAGAATTTTCCGGGCCTACGTTCTTTGCGGAATATGACACGTTAGATATGCCTTCAGACCCAACTAAGGGATATGCATGGAAAGTAAGTTTCTGGTGGCCCAATTTCGATCAGATAGTATACAGACTGAATTACTTCAAGCCTCTGGAGGTTTCAGATGTATGGAGGACGTATTTCCGTGCGGGATTTGCAGAAGGAGACATGAGCAAACGAGGTCATGCAGTTTATCTCGGAGCAGCAGAGGAATTGTATTCTATAACGAGTAATCCGATTGAGGCAGAAAGAATGTTCTGGGCGAATCTTGCAGTGAGAAAAATTTTGAATCGTACAGCAATGGGAGTACTGGCCGGTGAAGTCTTTGCAAGCTGGGGTTATGCAATGGATAAGGACTGGCACAAGGTAGATGCGCCTTGGGAAATTGGATTAGCGGTGAACTTTCCGAACAACATAGTAGATATGAAATTTGCGGTAATGTACGGATCAGAGGAATTGAAGACTGGATTTTTCATAGGTGTTCCGATATGGGATCATTATCCATTGCCGTAAAAGAAGAGGACAAGAAGGAGGAAAAAGAATTTTGGCAAGAAACATAACACCAAAAGAAGAAAATTATTCACAGTGGTATCTCGATGTAATCAAAGCAGCAGAACTCGCAGATTATGCACCCGTTCGCGGCTGTATGGTCATTCGTCCAACGGGCTATGCAATCTGGGAAAGCATACAGTCAAAACTTGATTTTGAATTCAAGAAGACAGGACACGTAAACGCATACTTCCCGTTATTGATTCCGAACTCATTTCTTCAGAAAGAAGCTGAACACGTTGAAGGTTTTGCGCCAGAGTGTGCAATGGTAACACATGCAGGCGGAGAAGAACTCGAAGAACCTTTTGCAGTGCGTCCAACATCAGAGACAGTGATAGGCTCAATGTATGCAAAATGGATTCAATCATGGCGGGATTTACCTGTGCTGATCAACCAGTGGTGCAACGTAATGCGCTGGGAAAAGAGACCGAGATTATTTTTGCGAACAAGTGAATTCTTATGGCAGGAAGGGCACACAGCACATGCATCATCAAAAGAAGCACGTGAAGAGACACTCAGAATGCTTGAAGTATACCGCAAGATATTTGAAGAAGAACTAGCACTACCGGTAATTGCAGGAGAGAAGACAGCAGGTGAGAGATTCCCCGGAGCAATAGACACGTACACATGTGAGGCAATGATGAGCGACACGAAAGCACTTCAGGCGGGAACAAGTCATTTTCTTGGCCAGAATTTCGCGAAGGCATTTGATATTCAGTATCAGGACAAAGACGGCGAACTTCAATACTGCTGGACGACAAGCTGGGGAGTATCAACGCGTTCAATAGGTGCGTTAATCATGGTACATTCAGACAATGACGGTTTAGTTCTTCCTCCGAGAATTGCACCCGTTAAGGCAGTCATTCTCCCAATATCAAAAGATGAAAGTGCTGCGGAACATGATATATTCCCGAAGGCTAAAGAGCTTGCAGAAAATTTGAATGCTGAACTCGGCGGAATGTTCGTGAAGGTTGACGATAATTTTCACATGAGACCAGGTGATAGATTCTTCATGCATTTGCAAAAGGGAATTCCTCTGAGGCTTGAGCTTGGTGAAAAGGATATTGCATCAGGAACAGTGAGACTTGTGCGAAGAGATACAGGAGCAAAAATTGATGTTAAGACAGAGAATGTGATTCCTGAAGTGAAAAATATACTTGATGACATACAGAAGAATTTGTATAAACGTGCAAAGAATTTCAGAGAGGCAAATACATATGATGCTAAGAGTTATGATGAGCTGAAAGAGATTATAGATTCAAAGGGAGGATTCGTAAGAGCATACTTCGCAGGAACACCTGAAGATGAAGTGAGAATACGCGAGGAGACTGGCGCAACACCGAGATGTATTTTGCCGAACACAGAAACAGGTACGTGTATCATAACGGGCAAAGACAACGGAAGGCTCACGATATTTGCGAAGGCGTATTGATTCATGTCAGAAATATTTGAAGCAGATGTAGTGTTTTCATGCGGCGAAGATAAATATTTACCTGTCGTTGATGTCTGGATAGTCATTGATGTACTGCGTGCAACTACCGTAATGACGAGGTGGTTTGAGCTTGGCGGAAAAGAATTATATCCCGTGAGAACTCCTGATGAAGCAAGGAAACTTGTGTTAGAACTTCAGAAGCGCAGTTCTTCTCCGTTATTAATGGGTGAAGTCAATGGCATTCCTCCTGAAGGATTCGATTTTGGAAATTCGCCGCTTGAACTGAATTACAAGCTGATACAGGATCACTATTGCGGTGTAATGTCCACGACAAACGGAACAATAGCGTTGCTTGAAGCAGAATCATCAGGAAGTCCGGTTTTGGCAGCGAGTTTCAGAAATTCATCATCAGTACTGGATTACGCACTCACAATCGGGAATCGAATCGGGTTGTTATGTTCAGGCCGCAAGAGACGGCCGTCATGGGAAGATACTTTATGTGCAGGTTCAATCATTGAGGAGCTTTCATCACGCGGTGAGACACGCATGACAGACAGCGCGAAGATTGCATTATCGTTATGGCAGAACAGAAGTGATGATCTTCATGAATACGTCATGAAATCCGAACATGCATTGTATCTTGAACGTATAGGTTACGGTGAAGATATTGCGTTTTGCTGTGAGCATGATGTATCTTCAGTTGTTCCCATGCTGGCAGGCAACGCGAAGGAACATACGATACTGCGGAGTGTATCAGGAAGTGCGAAGCCATACCCGAAAGCGCAGGAGGTCATAAAGAAACTTGAACCTTCAGAGCCTCCGAAGAAAGCAGACCCGTTTGAAGAATTGCTGTCATATACGCATAAAACCTCGCAGTATTTCATTATCGGAAAGAAGGAATCAAAATGAAAACGTTATATCTTGATTGTTTTGCAGGAATAGCAGGTGATATGTTCATAGGTGCGTTACTGAATCTCGTTCCGTCTCATGCAGTTTTAACCGAAGGCATAAGAAAGGTAAAAGCATTAGACTCTGAAGAATACGAACTCATAACCGAACAGGCAAACAGGAACGGCATAGCAGGCATAAACTTTGATGTAAAACTGAATCATCATGAACATCATCATCATCACAGGCATTTATCCGACATTGAAGCGATGATATTCTCAAGTGATTTATCTGAACGCGTCAAACGTGAATCAATCCGTGCGTTCTCAATTCTTGCTGAGGCAGAAGCTCACGTACACGGCACGACTACAGATAAGATTCATTTTCACGAGGTTGGAGCAGGTGATTCGATTATCGATATTGTAGGAGCATTTATCTTAATGGAAGCGTTGAACTGGCCAAGAGTATTATGTTCACCTGTGAATGTAGGTTCAGGAACAGTTGAATGTGCACACGGAATTTTACCCGTACCTGCTCCGGCAACTGAGTATTTGCTTCATGGCCTGCCTGTATTTTCTTCAGGTTCACCAATGGAACGCACAACTCCTACGGGTGCATTGCTTGTGAAAATTCTCGCTGATGGATTCTGTTCACTTCCTGCCGGTCGAATCATTGCGTCAGGTTATGGTCTCGGCAATCACGAATCAGAGGACATGCCGAATGTGTTACGTGCATTGATGATTGAATCAGGGAATGATAATCTTAATGGTCTTGTTCACGAAAAGATAGCGCAGATTGAATGCAATATCGATGACATGACCCCGCAGGATTATGAGCCAGTTATTGAGAAGCTCTTTGCGGGTAATGCATTAGATGTGTGGACAGAGAACATAAACATGAAGAAGTCGAGACCTGGAATAAAACTCTGCTGTCTTTCACGGCCAGAAGACACAATTAAGTTTTCACGAATAATTCTTGAGCATACAACTTCGCAGGGCGTGAGAGTGAAGGAATATGACCGTTTCAGATTGAACTGGAATATTGAGAGTGTGAGTACATCACTGGGAGATGTTCACGTGAAGACTACGACATTGAACGGAGAAACACTTAGGAGAATTCCCGAATATGAAGATGTGAAAGCAATAGCAGAGAGGCACAGTATATCAATGTGGGAAGCACGAAGAATGATATTACGTGAGATATAAAATTTTTCCCCTTGCATTAATCGTAAGGGGGTTTATATTCTTCTCTCAGAATCTCATCAAGTTCCCCTAAGCCTGTACAAGACGCATTATCTCCTCAGCAGCATATCTCATATCTTCCAAACCATAACGCTGATCGCATGGTAATGGCAGAATATTTGCGGCATAATCTTCAGTTTGTGAATCTCCGCACGTCAAAGCATTTGGCCATAACGTAGCTACAAAAATTTTCTTTTCAGCGAGTTTCTTTTTCACATTCATTCCGTCAGAACAGTAAAACGGATAAGCATACGGCCCTTCAGGAAATGATTCAGGAAGTGTATTGTACTGGCCAAGAATTGAATGAAGAACACGATAATTCTCTTCGCGTTTTTGTTTCACTCTCACATAGTCAACTGCACCAAGCATATTATGAGTGAGCCATGACATTTTCATCATCGGAAGTGTTTTGTATGATTCCTCAGAGCGTCTGAAGTCCGCGTAATAATCCGAAGCACTTTTACCTTCACAGCGTCCGAGTATGTGTTTCATTCTTCCTGATGATTTATCCGTTTCTAGTTCGCATTCAAGCCTTGCATCTGATGATAGATATGCGCCGTCAGGAACTCCGAAGAATTTTCTGCAACAATATAACGTGTCTGTGCCTTCAATTGGAGACTGAAAGAATGCCTGTACGTTATCTATTATGATGTTCGTGTATTGAGCTTTGAGTTCAAGAATTTTTGTGTTCGTGATTCTTCCGAAGTAGTTTACGATGTAAAGATATTCGTTATCTTGAAGTGTGAGGTAAGTAGTTTTGCCCCCCCCCAGTTGCGTATTTTGACCTAGCTGTGGCATAAAGTTTTCATCAATATTATAGCATTTGTATTCACAGCCTTCATGATTGAGCATATCTGATACTGAACTGCACAAATAGAAAGGGATATAGAGCTTCCTTATGCCTCGTGCTTTAATGACATACATCAGAGCAGCACGAGCGGTGTTAAGTGCAATGAGATTCGGATAATATTCATTGTGAATCAGTTCCTCAAATCCGAAATAGCCGCCTATTTCACGCATTGATTCTCTTCCTCCTTAAACGAAAATTTTGTGTTATGATAGCATAAAATTTCAACAGAAAGGATTTGACAAGTTACATCATGACCGTTAAAATGGCTCACAGCTCACAGTCACTTATTGCCTTCTCACTGAAGCATCACAGATAAAGAATGTACTTTTGCAATTCATAAAATATTTTCCAGGTCTCGAAGATAGAGTCAAAGATATAAACGCATACACCGAAAAGTTATCACATAATGCACGTGTATTGTGCCAGTATGTTGATGATGAGTGCACAGGGTTTTCTGCATACTACGCGAATGACACGAACACTAAGACAGGATATATCACACTGATAGCTGTACATGAAGATTTCAGGAGGCAGGGTTTCGGACGAAAATTGATTCGTGAGTGCTTTGACGATTTGACGACATGATGAAATCAGAAATGCGGCGTGTCAGGCTTGAAGTCAGGAAGGATAACACAGCCGCAATTGAGTTCTACAAGTCAGAAGGATTCAGGTTTGAATCTGAAGCAGGCACTGAGAGTTTCTACATGACCAAATCATTGAATATGTGAAGTGAGTACACAAGAACTTATACCTAGTTCTTTATGAAAATACATGAGAGTTGAATATGTATATTTCCGTGAAAATTCACGGGGATGAATTATTTTTATGCCCTTCATGTGATTAACGTAAGTCTCAACATATTTTACTGATTCATTCTCGACTTTGTTAAGGTTTTTCATCAGCTCGTTATATTCGTTTTGATCTACTACAGCAGGAATTGTTGAATCAATATAATCATCATTTTGTATTATCACTATCTTCGTGTAGTCTAAGCCTGGATTTTGACGTGATGAACTTGCAGGGTTGAATTTGTATGCATTAGAATGTTTTATGTCAGACCTAAAAGGTATTCCGATATAATAGTCATAATGAGTCTCAACTAACAGGCACGTGTACGGGCGTTTTGATTTGTACAGCAGTTCAGGATATTTTGCAGATGGGTAATCATTCTTAAACTTTGAAGACAACAGATAAATTTGAGAATCATAATCTATCATAAATACTTTTTCCTCCTTAAAAAATAAACGAGGAAGATATATAACGTACCCTCCTCGCTTTAATTATCACTCGGTTAATTTTATTTTACCGACGTATCAGAACCGTCATACGTCATCATCGCTCGGTTAATTTTATTTTACCGACGTATCAGAACCGTCATACGTCATCAGATTTTTTCAATGTGAGCTAATTCTACATGAAAAAAATTTTCTCAGCAAGTATAATTTATTTCTCTTATCATTCTCCGCACCATAAGTAAAGAGGATTAATAC
>CAJOLN010000010.1 GCA_905235395.1 uncultured Synergistales bacterium | reverse complement strand
ACTGCGCGGCTTCCTGTGTAAAGTGATCCGAACCAGTGCATTTTTGCTCCCGTATGATAAAGCGGAGGAATGCATAAGAATACATCTTCGTGAGTCGTCTCGTGATGAATTGCTTCCATTTTTGCAGACTGCATTAACGCTGTGTGATTGTGAAGTATTGCCTTCGGGAATCCTGTCGTACCTGACGAAAAATATATTGCTGCTTCGTCTGAATCCTCAATCAGAATTTTTGGTGCACTTGATGAACAATTATTCACAGCCTCGTTGTAGCTCTCCGCAAATGACGGGCAGTTAGTTCCAACAAAGAACAGCAAGTAATGTTCTCCGAGTGCAAGTACCGTGTTCTCGACTCTCCCAATGAATTCCGGCCCAAAGAATAACACATCAACGTCTGCAAGTTTCACACAGTATTCAATTTCATCTGATGAGTATCTGAAGTTCAGAGGCACAGCAATTGCTCCAGTCTTCAGAATACCGAAGTATATTGGCAGCCATTCAAGACAGTTCATGAGGAGTACCGCAACCTTCTGACCCTTCTTTATGCCTCGCGATAAGAGCATGTTCGCAACTCTGTTAGCTTTTTCATCAAACACTTCCCATGTAATTTCGCGTCTGTATGGCTTCGATGATGTCGGCTGAATCAACGCGTACTCTTTCCATGTTGCGCGTATTGGTTCTTCAAGTTCAGGATTGATTTCTACGAGTGCTACTTCATTTCCATATAGCTTTGAATTCCTCTCAAGTAAATCTGTGATAGGCATTGTGAAAATTTTTCCTTCCTTCGTGAATCAAAATTAAAGTCCTGCATTACGTCAACAGAACTTGAAATAAATACATCAAACCAAATTTTATGTCAAGAATTCAATTTTTCGTCAGCTCTTCAAGAACTCTCAATGCTTCCGTGTCTTTGAGTTTTGGATTCTTCCTTCCAAAGTTTAAAGCCTTATTCCCGGTATTGTTTATTATGTTCACATTCGCTCCCTTGCCTATGAGCATATCAACAGCATCCTCATTATTGTATGAGGCAGCGTAAATCAAAGCAGTGTTGCCGTGAATATCCTGCGCATCAATATCAATTCCAAAGTCAACGAGAATCTCAATAACATTTGCAGTATTCCTCTGTGCCGCAAACATAAGACCTGTTGCCTGTGTCCTGTTCATGACATTTATATTCACTCCGGCAGATACAGCACGTGAAATTTCTTCTTTGTTTCCTGATTTGCATAACTTCAGAAAATCTATTTGCAGTTTATGTTTTTCTTCCTCTGCTATAATTTCATGTCTCTCCGTTTCTGGTGAAAGTCTCGAAATGATTTCAGGATTTTGTATTTTATCGTTGTGTTCAGCATAATACTTCGCGGTCTTGCCTTCTTTGTTGGCATGCGTAACATCAGCTTTGTTATTCAGGAGAACTTCTACAACTGATTCATCATTGTACATCGCTGACATAATAAGAGCGTTATTCCCTTCATGATTCGTGTCTTCTATATTCGCTCCGTGTTCTATCAGTGCCTCAATGATTCTCGCTGACTTGTATCTTGATGCATTCATCAGCGTTGTCGTCTTTGATATATCCGCCATATGATTCACGTTTACTCCCTGTTCAATTGCTTTGAGTATCTGGTCTTCGTTGTCATTATTTGAGCAGCACATATCCAGAAGAATATCTGCCGCTTTTGTCTCAATCAATATTCTTATTTCATCGGTCTCAGCTAATGTACTGTGCGCTATGTCAAACGCCGTCATTCCTTCATGGCCTGCAAGAGGATTAGCCTTGCGTCTTAAAAGAGAAGTTACGTTATCCTTTATGTGCGATTCAACAGCTATTGACAGTGCGGTCTTCCCGTCATCATCTACAGAATGTATATCCTTCTGTTCAACACCTTTCATTGTGAGAAACATATACGGATATTCCATTGTGAAACCAATTATCTTTGCGTTTATCTCCTGGCTTGAACAAAGAACTGCGTTATCAGTTTCGTTATTCGGGATAAAACCTGCAAGTCCCTTCTCTTCTCCGTCATTGAGTTCAACGCGTACACCTTTTTCATTTTGCAGCTCAATCACAGTTACTCTCACTTCTTCACCTTTGTGATATTTTTCGTAACGCTTTGCCAGAATCATCCATTGCATTCCAAGATTAATTTTTTCCCTCTCTATGCTCAATACCTCAAAGGGATATATTCCGCCTGTCTTGCATTCCTTTACATACCGCATTTCTTTGCCGCTCACAAAACCATATACAGGCCCGAATGATACTTTTATACTTCTCGGAGTAACAGTTTGCACCATGCCCTTCAATATGCAACCAGCAGAGAGAAATTTCCTGAACGTCCATACGCATAAAGAAGCCGTATCATTGAGAAGCCTGTCAAGATTGATATCACGCCTGTCATTGTGTTTCGTATAATACGTGATAATCTCTCCTTCAAGATTAATCTCTCCGTGAACTGCTCCGTTTCTAGGTGCAAGTATGTTCTTTAATATCTTCTTCTGTTCTTCTTCTATAATTCCGCAGTGCTGTAAAAATTTTATTCTTAATGCCTGTTCAAGTTTCCTTATCCTGTTTTCTATCTCTTCTTTATTTGGGCGTTCACTCCTGAGAACCTCTTCAATGATTTTCAGGTTCATATCGTTCCCGTTCTCATCCTCAATTGATCTGAAGCTGCTGACCTTTTCGACCGTTATCATATTCATAAATCGAATGGCCAGAAGCATGCATATTTCTTCACCCATATTGCCGAGACAAAGAAGACCGTAGCGTGTCAGCGGATATATATTGTCTTCCGTTTCTTTCCCCAGCCTCGCAAGTTTTGAAAACGGAAAATGATTTTCTGAAGATGTCTTAGGGAATATAAGATTTTTAAGAAAATTGAATCTCTGTATTGATATAAACCATTCACATAACTCTACAGCTTCCTCATACATTCTTTTGCATGCCACAGGAGAATCATAACTGTAACGGTCTGCATCATCATGAAGTTCTGTAATCGCTTTTACCTTTAGATTTATATTCCGCGTTATCCTGTGCTGCTCAAGTAATTTTCCTGCTAGATTTGTTTCTCCGTCATCACATGGAATATTATTTCTTCGGCATAAAATTTGTATTATTGTCTCGGCTATCCTTCCGAGATAAAGCATACACAGGTTATATTCTCCTGCGTTAATGCATTCCTCCGCACTTCTGGCATATTTTGAAAGACGCGGATAATAATCGTCAAATATATCAAGATGTTTCTGCATAAGATTCATTCATCAAGGTCTCCGTTGTTAGCTGGTAAATTTTTGATTTAATTTTAGTATACATTCATAATTTTCACACTGCGATTATTAATGAGCGATTCTAAACGCAAAGTATAATGTTAAAATTCACGCGAAATTCAAAGGGGGATAATTCTTTTATGAAACAGTTAATGCAGGGCAACACCGCCGCAGCAAGAGGATTATATGAGGCAGGTTGTTGTGTTGCGTCAAGTTATCCAGGAACTCCCAGCACAGAGATAACAGAAGAAACTGCGAAATTCAATGAGATATATTGTGAATGGGCACCAAATGAAAAAGTTGCAATGGAAACAGCATTCGGTGCATCGCTTGCAGGCAGAAGAAGTTTCTGCGGAATGAAACATGTCGGCTTAAACGTTGCGGCAGATCCGTTATTCACATTATCATACACAGGAATAAATGCAGGTATGGTTATTTGTGTTGCTGATGATGCCGGTATGCACTCATCTCAAAACGAACAGGACTCACGTCATTATGCACGAGCCGCTAAACTTCCAATGCTTGAACCTTCAGATTCACAGGAGGCTTTAGACTTTTTCAAGAGAGCATATGATCTTTCAGAAGAATATGACTGTCCTGTTATCGTGAAGATGTGTACACGTATTGCACACTCACAATCGCTTGTTGAAACAGGAGAACGCAATGAAGTACCTGCGAAGCCATACGAAAAGAACATAGCAAAATACGTTATGATGCCCGGCAATGCAATACGAAGGCACCCAGTCGTAGAAGAGAGAATGCGTAGACTTCAGGAACTTGCAGAACGAATCGACATCAACAGAATCGAATCTGGAAATGATAAATCAATTGGAATAATCACATCGTCAACATGCTATCAGTATGTCAAAGAGGCATGCGGAGATTCATATCCAGTTTTGAAGCTCGGCATGATTTGGCCGTTGCCCGACACAAAAATTAAAACGTTCGCAGAAAGTGTTGAACGTCTTGTTGTGGTTGAGGAGCTTGATGGATTCATTGAGGGATATTGCAGAGAACTAGGATTGAATCCTGACGGCAAAAATATATTTCCCATTGAAGGAGAACTGAGCCAGAATATAATTTCTGAGAGGCTGAATCAGATTCATTATGACGCAAAGAAACTTGATGAGAAAATTCCAGCAAGACCTCCTATGATGTGTGCGGGCTGTCCTCATCGCGGACTCTTCTACACACTCAGCAAAAACAAATGTACAGTGCTCGGTGATATTGGGTGCTATACACTCGGTGCAGTTGCTCCGTTATCTGCAATGGAGATGACGTTATGCATGGGCGCATCGGTGAGTGCACTTCACGGATTCAATAAGGCAGGCGGTGAACATGCAGTTGCAGTTATAGGTGACTCAACATTTATGCATTCGGGTATGACCGGTCTCGCTAACATTGCGTACAATCAAAGCAAGAGTGTAGTTATCATTCTCGATAATTCGATAACGGGCATGACTGGACATCAGCAGAACCCAACGACAGGCTACAACATAAAAGGAGACCCGGCAGGAAAAATTGATCTCGAAGCATTATGCCGGGCAATGGGATTCAAACGTGTACGAGTGATTGACCCGTATAACCTCAAAGAATGCGATGATGTATTGAAGGAAGAATTAAGCGCAGACGAATCATCAGTGATAATTTCGAGAAGGCCATGTGCATTGTTGAAGTATGTGAAGCATAACCCTCCTTTGAAAGTGAACACATCAAAGTGTGTAGCCTGCAAGTCATGCATGAAGATAGGATGCCCTGCTTTATCGATGAAGGAAGGCAAAGCTCACGTTGATGAAACTCTTTGCGTTGGGTGCGGAGTATGCGAACAGTTATGCAAGTTCAATGCACTATCAGAGGAGGTCAAGTAGATGAAGACGAAGAACATAATGATTGTTGGTGTAGGCGGACAGGGAAGCGTATTAGCGAGCAAATTGTTAGGTCATCTTCTCACTGGTCAGGGCTATGATGTGAAGGTCTCTGAGGTTCACGGAATGAGTCAGAGAGGCGGAAGTGTTGTTACGTATGTTCGTTATGGCGACAAGGTATATTCACCTGTAATTGACAAATGCGGAGCTGACTTCATAGTTTCATTTGAGGTTCTCGAAGCCTCAAGATACATTGAGTATTTGAAACCCGAAGGAAGAATCGTAACCTCAACACAGCAAATTGACCCTATGCCCGTTCTTACAGGAGCAATGTCATATCCCGAAGATTTAATTTCAAAGATGAAATCACTGAACATAAATGTAGATGCTCTTGACTGTCTGAAACTCGCAGAAGAAGCCGGAAGTTCTAAAGCCGTGAATCTGGTTTTACTTGGCCGCTTAAGTCATTATTTCGATGACATTCCACAAAGTGCATGGGACGAAGCAATAGATTCATGTGTACCGAAGAAATTTCTTGAACTGAACAAAAAAGCGTTTGCTCTTGGAAGAGACGCATAAAAATATATGGAGATGATTAACTTTATGGAGACGAAATATTTTCAGCCTGAAATCGAATGTATGCCCCGCGATAAGATTCGTGAACTTCAGAACGAAAAGTTATTGAAGCAGGTACGACATGCATGGGAAGATGTACCGTATTACCGTGAAAAGATGAAGGAAAAAGGAGTTACACCTGACGACATAAAATCGATGGAAGATTTGTACAAGCTCCCGTTCCTTACGAAAGATGATTTACGCAAAGCATATCCTTATGGCCTAATGGGAAAACCGTTGAGAGATTGCGTTCGTATTCAGTCAACTTCAGGTACAACAGGGCAGAGAGTAGTTGCGTTTTACACTATGAATGACATTCACATATGGGAAAGTATGTGTGCACGTGCAATAGTTGCGGCAGGCGGAACACAAGATGATGTTGTGCAGGTCTCATACGGTTACGGACTCTTCACGGGAGGCCCAGGTTTGAATGGAGGAAGTCATTTAGTTGGATCACTGACAATCCCAACGTCATCGGGTAACACTGACAGACAGATAATGTTCATTAAAGATTTATCTGCAACAATATTATGCTGTACACCGAGTTACGCGGCATTCATTGGAGAACGAATGAAGGAAATGGGAATGACACCAGAAGATATTCCATTGAAGGCAGGAATTTTCGGTGCAGAAGCGTGGAGTGAAGAAATGCGTCATGATATAGAAGCCACACTTGGAATCAAAGCATACGATATTTACGGACTAACTGAATTATGCGGGCCTGGAGTATCATTTGAATGTTCAGATCAGAAAGGAATGCACATCAACGAAGATTACTTTATCCCAGAGATAATTGATCCTAAGACAGGAGAAGTATTACCTGAAGGCAGTCTTGGTGAATTGGTATTCACGACGTTAGACAAGGAAGCGTTCCCTCTGATACGATACAGGACACGCGACATAACGAGTCTGAATTACGAGCCATGTCCATGCGGAAGAACTCACGTGCGAATGACGAAGCTGAAAGGCCGCACTGATGACATGCTGATAATACGTGGAGTTAATGTATTCCCGTCACAAATTGAGACAGTACTCATCAATCAGGGTTATCCTGCGAACTATCAGATTATCGTTGGCAGAGTGAATAATACAGACACACTTGATGTACGTGTTGAGATGACACCTGAGATGTTCACGGACAATCTCGGCGAAGTGAATCGCAGACAGGCCAAGCTCGTTGAAGGTTTGCGTTCAATGCTCGGACTTACTGCGAAGGTTACGCTTGTTGCACCGAAGACAATTGTACGCAGTGAGGGAAAAGCTGTGCGCGTGATAGACAACAGGAAGATATAAGAGAGGATGAGTGAACTATGAGCGTGAAACAGATTTCGGTTTTTCTTGAGAACAGACCAGGCTGCCTCTTTGAGATGACGAAGGCACTTGCTGATGCGAATATAGACATGCGTGGGTTATCTCTTGCTGAGACGAGTGATTTCGGAATCGTCCGGCTGATTGTTGATGATGTTCTTGGAACTGCAACTGTGTTGAAGGATTCGGGATTCGTTAGCAGCTTAACAGATGTACTTGCTGTATCAGTTGCGAATGTTCCGGGAGGTTTGAACAGAGTACTTGAGGTTCTGCACAATGCAGATATCAATGTCGAATACATGTATGCGATTCTGGGAAACAAGACATCAGAGAATGCGTATATGATATTCAGAGTGAATGACAACGTGAAGGCATCATCTGTTCTTAATAATGCAGGAGTGAAACTTGTAGATCAGTCTGAAATTTCAGCACTGTAAAAAAAAAAAAATTCCTCCCTCAAACTTAATGGGGGAGGTTTTATATTTTAATTCAGTGAGTTTTTTATCATCTCAGGAACATTTTTATCATTCTTCAATTGATTTATGAGTTCCGCGCGTCTCTTATTCCTAACATCATACAGATCAATGAGTCTGCATTTAATCATGGTGCTTCTGTTTGAATTCGGGTATGCTCTGAGGCACAGTTCTAACATCTCTGCGGCTTCCCGTTTTCGTTCACTGGGAAAATCATTCAGATATAAGTCTGCGAGATCCCAATATGCAGCTTCAGCTTCCTCTGTACCTTTGCATGTATCGATTATCTTCCGAAGTATTGCTTCTTTCTCTGTGACATCATCAGCACTTCTGAGCTGAACACGAAGTATCTGAGCTTCACGTTCAAGGCTAACGATGTCAGCGGCAAATGCACACACGCATGTACATATCAGAATCAAAATCACGAATACAAATATTTTTCTCATTCTGCAAACACCTCCGGCCTTCCTACAGATACGTATTCAAATCCTCGTCTTCTCATATCATTTGGTGAATACAAATTCCTTCCGTCAATTATGAGTGCCCTGTTCATTAAATTTTTCATTCGGTTGAAATCGGGTTGCTTGTATATGTCCCATTCAGTAACAATTGCGAGAGCGTCAGAATTATTTACAGCGTCATAAATATCCTGAACGTAAACGAGACCTTTATGTTCACCGATAACTGAACGTGTTTCTTCAATTGCTCTTGGGTCGCTCGCGTGAATCAATGCACCTGCATCAATCAGTGAACGTATCAGCACATGTGAAGGAGCTTCTCTTGTGTCTGAAGTTTTAGGCTTGAATGACAATCCCCAAATTGCAATCTGCTTCCCCTTTAGTGAATCGAACTTGCATGAAATTTTTTCAAACATTGATTCCTTTGCACGTTCATTCACTTCATCAATTGCAGTTAATATTTTGGGCTCATAACCTGCAGCTCTTGCGAAGTCTCTTAATGCTCTAACGTCTTTGGGGAAGCATGAACCACCATAACCGCACCCTGCCTTGAGAAATTTTTTTCCAATTCGTTCATCAAGTCCTATTCCTCTTCTTACGTATTCGACATCAGCACCTACATGTTCACATATTGCGGCGATCTCATTCATGAAAGATATTCTTGATGCGAGCATTGCGTTAGCGGCATACTTTGACATTTCAGCAGAGACAGTATCCATGAACAATAATTTTGACGGTTCAAGAAACGAATACAATTCAGAGAGAATATCTTTTGCTTTTGAATCATTCACACCGATAATGACTCTGTCAGGTTCAAGGAAATCTGTGAGAGAAGAACCTTCACGAAGAAATTCAGGATTAGAGGCCATGAATAATTCATGAGATTCATTTCTGCTCTCAAGTTCAGAACGTATTATGCCTTCAATGATTTTATTTGTGCCGGCAGGAACAGTAGACTTCACGACCACAAGCAAATTATTTTTCATGCCTTCGCCTATGTCATGAGCAGCACTCTCTATGAACTGAAGGTTTGCGCTTCCGTCTGCTGATTGAGGAGTTCCTACGCAAATGAAGCAAACTTCTGCGTCATTCAATGATTCTGATGTTGACCTTGAAAAATGTAGTCTTCCTTCTTTCATGTTACGGGTCATCATTTCTTCGAGACCAGGTTCATAGAATGGAACTATGCCTTTGTTGAGTGTTTCGATTCGTTTTGCGTTAACGTCAACACACGTAACATTGTTTCCGTAGCGTGCAAAGCATGTGCCGGTTACGAGTCCTACATAGCCGGTGCCAATTACAGCTAGATTCATGATATTTTGAATCACTCCTTGAAAATAAGAATTGCGAAAAATTATACACTTCACTGAATTTTTTCGGGCTTGCAAAAAATTCATACGCTGATAAAATATTTTCCATAATGATATTGTGCCCGGTTGGCGGAATTGGTAGACGCGCTAGATTCAGGTTCTAGTGGGCGTAAAGTCTGTGGAGGTTCGAGTCCTCTATCGGGCATCAGAATAGTAAATCATACGCAGAATTTTTACGGAATTATACAAAAGGATATTGCTATGTTGCTTGACATGGCCGTATCCTTTTGTTATTATGCCTTATTGCACTAACAGCAACCAGACTGTAGCTTTTGCTGCGGCTTTGCCTAACAGGGGAGGTATATAATGCCCGAATTTGTTCCAATCAGTAAAACACGAAAGCGTTATACTTTCGGACGCGCACATGATGTAACCGAAATGCCTGATATGATTGAGGTACAGAGAGCATCGTATCAATGGTTCTATCAGGATAATACAGCTCCACAAGAAAGACTTTCGCAGGGACTTCAGGAACTGCTGGAGGAAGTGTTCCCGATTGAAAGCTATGACGGAAATTTTGCTCTCGAATTTGTTAGCTACTCAATTGATAAGCCAAAAATAACAGAGGCAGAAGCAAGGCAGAAAGATATGACGTGGGCACGTCCGATAAAAGCGACAATAAGGCTCACGAACACGAAGACTCATGTCAGCAAGGAAGCAAGAGAAATATTCTTAGGTGATTTCCCTGTGATGACTGAGCGGGGAACTTTTATCATCAATGGAACAGAGCGTGTTGTGATAAATCAGCTTGCACGTTCGGCAGGAATATATTTCACACATTCAGGTGATGCATGTTCAGCGAAATTAATTCCTGACAGGGGAGCATGGCTTGATTTTGCGATGCCCGAATCAGAAAAGGAACTCATAACAGCTAATATCGACAATAGGAGAAGACTTCCTATAACCTGGCTGTTAAAAGCACTTGGAGCACATGACAACGATGAAATAATAGAACTTCTTGGCATAGAAACCGTATTCAGAAATTTCAGCAATGAAATACGAGGTTATATGTCAGCAGAAGATGTGTATGATAACGGAGAAGAAGGAAATTTAATCGTAGCAAAAGGTACATTGCTGAGAGACGAAATATTATCCGAACTCGACAGGGCATATCCTGAAAAAGATGCGGGCATAATGGTTTACGATATGGATCCTGCACTTGCGAGGACACTTGCCAATGACAAAACGAGAAATCCTGATGAAGCAATTCAGGAGATATTCAAGAAGCTCAGGCCGAATGACCAGGCGAGAATTGAGAACACGCGCGAATATTTCAGGGGATTACTTCAGGATACGAGACGTTACACGCTTGGCAGAGTTGGAAGATATAAGCTGAACAGGCGTTTGAACATGAACATCTCAGAAGAAGAAAGGCTTCTTACACTTCAGGACGTAATTGCAATCATGAAAGAAATGTTTGCGATGAAAGATGAAGACAAGATAAGTGATGACATTGATCATCTGGGCAACAGGCGTGTACGTTCAATCGGAGAGCTTTTACAGAATCAGGTACGCATAGGTCTTCTCAGAATGGAGAGAATCGTCAGAGAGAGAATGACAACGATACCGAATCTCGATGAAGTAACAGGCCGTGAATTGATTAACGTGCGTCCAATAGCGGCATGTCTGAGAGAATTTTTTGGTTCAGGTCAGTTATCGCAGTTCATGGATCAGACGAATCCTTTAGCAGAAGTTACTCACAGAAGGAGACTGTCTGCGCTTGGGCCTGGAGGATTGAGCAGAGAACGTGCAGGATTTGAGGCAAGAGATGTTCACTATACGCACTACGGAAGAGTCTGCCCAATTGAAACTCCAGAAGGCCCGAACATAGGACTTGTGTCATCATTGACGACATACGCAAGTTTGAATTCACACGGCTTTCTTGTAACACCACGAAGAAAAGTTAAAGACGGACAATTAACAGATGAAATTGTTCTGATGTCTGCTGATGATGAAGACAAAAGTTATGTTGCAATGGCGAACACGAAACTTGAAGATGACGGTGTAACTATTTCAGGTGAGACATGCCCGACAAGACACGCGGACGAAATCATAACCGTACCGACAGATCAGGTTGACTATATGGACGTTTCGCCTCGTCAGATAGTTTCACCTTCAACAGCTTTAATTCCCTTTCTTGAACATGATGATGCTAACAGAGCATTAATGGGTTCAAACATGCAGCGTCAGGCAGTGCCTCTTTTAGTTCCGGAAGCACCGATTGTAGGGACTGGAATTGAACACAGAATAGCGAAGGATTCAGGTTCATGCGTGACAGCGAGGGAAGACGGAGTTGTGACGTATGTAGATTCAGAGAATATAAAGGTAAGGAATAAGCGAGGAAAGGAACGAGTATATGAGCTGATAAAGTTCAGGCGTTCAAATCAATCCACGCTGATACATCAGAGGCCGTTGGTCAGAAAAGGCGAAGAAATTTTGAAAGGCGACATAATAGCTGACGGTCAGGCCATAGAAAACGGAGAGCTTGCACTTGGCCATAACGTATTGGTTGCATTCGTTCCATGGGAAGGCTACAACTTTGAAGATGCGATACTGCTTAGTGAAAATCTCGTAAAAGAAGATAAGTTCTCATCGATTCACATAGAGGAGTACGAGATTGATGCAAGAGAAACGAAACTCGGAGCAGAAGAAATCACGCGCGATATTCCGAATGTAGGCGAGGATATGCTTCGTAATCTCGATGATGACGGCATAGTCCGAATAGGTGCGGAGGTAAGTGCAGGAGATATTCTCGTTGGAAAAGTTACGCCAAAAGGTGAATCTGATCAGACCCCCGAAGAGAAATTGCTACGGGCAATATTCGGTGAGAAGGCAAGAGAAGTACGCGATAACTCATTGAAGCTGCCAAATGGTTCATGGGGAAAAGTAGTAGCAATAAAGCAAATGGACAGAAAAACAAGCCCCGAAGCATTGAGTTCAGGAGTGATACGTTCAGTGAAAGTGTACGTAGCACAGCGCAGAAAAATCACTGTAGGCGACAAAATGGCTGGCCGTCATGGCAACAAAGGTGTAGTGAGCCGGATTCTTCCAGTTGAAGATATGCCGTACTTACCAGACGGAACACCCGTTGATGTCGTCCTTAACCCTCTCGGAGTTCCCAGCAGAATGAATTTCGGTCAAGTTCTCGAAACTATTATGGGGTTCGTTGCGCTCAATAACGGCTGGCATGTATCAACACCAGTATTCGAGGGAGCAAACGAGAAGGAAATATTTGCTGAGATGAGAAAAATAGCCGCAGAAAAATATCCGGATATCACAGAAGACGGAATGATAACGATACGCGACGGCAGGACAGGCAGACCAATGGACAAAAAAGTTACAATAGGCTGTATGTACATGCTGAAGCTGAATCACCTTGTTGATGACAAGATTCATGCGCGTTCAACAGGCCCGTATAGTTTAATTACCCAGCAGCCATTAGGAGGCAAGGCACAATTCGGAGGCCAGAGGTTCGGAGAAATGGAAGTGTGGGCACTTGAAGGTTACGGAGCGGCAAATGTTCTTCAGGAAATTCTGACGGTGAAATCTGATGATATTCGCGGGCGTGACAAAACTTATGAACGCATTGTGAAAGGTCAGAGCCTCGTAAAACCTGGAGTGCCTGAAAGTTTCAGAGTGCTGGTGAAAGAACTTCAAGGTTTAGGTCTTGATGTCGAGGTTGAATTTGATGACGGAACTCACGGTGATATTCCTATGGAGGAAGATGACAAGCCTGTATTCATGGGGAACAGTAAACCGCCTGAGATATTCACGGCACCGAGAAAAACCAGAAAGAGCAGAGGAAAACAGCAGACTTCATCGAAAACAGAACATGAAATACTGCCCCCAGCAGAGCCTGCGCCTGTTATGTCAGCAGATATGTTATTCGGCAAGGACGAACCCGGCGAAGAAGAATTAAAAGACTCAGGAGAGGGGGAAAACTAGAATTGGCGAAGAGAAAAGAGATAACAGGAGTAAGAATAAAACTGGCAACACCTGACAGAATACACGCAATCTCAAACGGAGAAGTCTTAAAGCCTGAGACTATCAACTACAGGACACTTCGGCCAGAAACAGACGGGTTATTCTGCGAAAAAATATTTGGCCCAACGCGAAGCTACGAATGCAGATGCGGAAAATATAAACGTTCCGGGCCAAAATTCAAAGGTGTAATCTGCGAACACTGCGGAGTAGAAGTGACGGACAACAGGGTTAGACGCGAGAGAATGGGACATATTGATTTAGCTGTTCCTGTCGTGCATATCTGGTATCTCAGAGGAATTCCAAGCAGGTTGAGCTTGTTGCTTGGGACAAGTGCAAAAGACCTCGAAAAAGTGATATATTTTGCGCCTTCAAGAAAAACAGAAGACGGTTTCAAAGTCACAGCATCATCAAGGCCGGATATAATCCCAGTAGGAAGCGTAGTATATGAAAGTGCAAAGAAGATTCATGAATTCTATCAGGGCAAAGAGAATTTCATGTGCGAACCTGCATATCAGCTTGAAGGCATAGAGAGTGTACCTGCTGAAATCGGAGATATCATTTCGGAATCACAGCTTTCAAATTTCAAGACTCATTACGGAGATGAAAGCGTAAAAGCAGAACCTGCATACATACTCAGTGAGGCAAATGAAGAACTCGGACTTGAGGCAGGAGCAATCGTTCCGGAATCAAAAGCTGATGAGAATGCAGAGCGTGCCAGAACAGGAAACAGTGAGGCATTCATAGTAACTGATGTAGTCAGACTTCCATACGCAAAAGGAAAAGTTTTATCACGTTCCGAGCTTACGATACTTGAGCATGAATACACTTCAGGAAGATTCAAAGTTATGCCTCATCAGAAACAGATAGATGATCCAAGCCATTTGGTAATTGAGCCGGGAAAATCTCAGTTTTCACAGGGAGATGTAATTTTCGAGCATCAGGCAGAAATATGCAGGAGATATGACAGCAGTTTTGAATCAGGTATCGGTGCAGACGGTGTGCAGACGTTAATCAACAGATTAGATTTAGATTTGCTTACGGATTCATTGCGTGAACAGATTGCAGATACAACAGGACAGAAAAAACGCAAACTCATTAAACGTCTTCAGGTTGCAGAGGATTTCAGAAAGAGTGACTCAAAACCTCAGTCAATGATTTTAAATGTCCTGCCTGTTATACCTCCTGACTTGAGGCCATTAGTTCAGCTTGACGGAGGAAGATTCGCAACAAGTGATTTGAATGATTTGTACCGCAGGGTCATCAACAGGAACAACAGGCTTAAAAAGTTACAGGCACTCAATGCACCAGAAATCATAATACGAAATGAAAAACGAATGCTTCAGGAATGCGTTGATGCACTCATTGATAACGGCAGAGTAGGAAAGGCTGTGCTTGGTGCAGGTAATCGACCATTGAAGAGCTTGACGGATTTGCTTCGAGGCAAGAAGGGACGCTTCCGTCAGAATTTACTCGGAAAACGCGTTGATTATTCCGGACGTTCAGTTATCGTTATCGGGCCTCAGTTGAAAATCTATCAGTGCGGACTGCCAAAGCAAATGGCTCTTGAACTCTTCAAACCCTTCGTTATCCGCAGACTTGTTGAAGGCGGACTCGCTCCGAATGTGAAGAATGCAAAACGAAAAATCGAAAAGGGCGGCGGAGAAATCTGGGAAATTTTGGAGAATATCATCAAAGATCATCCCGTCATGCTGAACAGAGCACCCACGCTTCACAGATTAGGCATTCAGGCATTTGAACCCGTTCTCATGGAAGGCAAGGCTATTCGTCTTCACCCTATGGTATGCACAGCTTTCAACGCTGACTTTGACGGAGATCAAATGGCAGTACATGTACCGCTGAGTATTGAGGCTCAGGCTGAAGCAAGACTGCTCATGTTGTCTGCAAATAATCTGCTGTCACCTGCAAGCGGAAGGCCGGTTGTTACACCGACACAGGATATTGTTCTCGGCGTTTATTACCTGACTGACATGCGCGAAGGTCTCAAAGGCGACGGAATGCACTTCATGAATATGGACGATGTCTTATCGGCAATCTCACACGGAACTGTTCACGTAAATGCACGAATTTGGCTCAGGGAAAATGAAAACGAGTTCGGTCATCCTAAAGGCA
This sequence comes from uncultured Synergistales bacterium, assembly GCA_905235395.1. Taxonomy (GTDB): domain Bacteria; phylum Synergistota; class Synergistia; order Synergistales; family Aminobacteriaceae; genus JAFUXM01. The sequence continues at coordinate 9,267 of CAJOLN010000010.1, read as the reverse complement.
GAAGGAAATACACGCTCAATAATGAAGCAGCTTTTGCAGATGATTTTGAATCTGTTCAGGGTAATCCTCATATCGTATTCTTTGAGACAAGTCCCGGAAGAGTGATGTTCAATAACAGAATAGCTCAGAAATTACGTTACGTGAATGAACAGCTCGACAAGAAGAAAATCGGAAGGCTCCTCGATGATGCATATGACAAAATAGACAGGCCAGGAGTCGTTGATATGCTTGATGAGATTAAATCACTCGGCTATCACTGGGCAGCACGTTCAGGAATTAGTTTCGGAGTTCAGGCAGTGAGAATCCCAGATGAAAAAGCAATAATAACCCGTGAGACACAGGCAGAAGATGACATTGCAAAAGGAAATTACGAAATGGGATTGCTGACCTACGATGAGTATCTTGATCAGAAGAGCAAACTTTGGGCTGACGCTACGAAGAATATTGCTGACAAGATAAAAGAACATATGAGCGAAGATAATCCCGTTCGTATGATGGTCGAATCAGGCGCAAGAGGTTCACTTGGCCAAATGGGACAAATGGCAGGCATTCGAGGATTAATGGCAGACCCGACAGGAAAGACAATAGATTACCCGATAACTGCAAACTTCAGAGAGGGAATGAATATGCTTGAGTATTTCATTTCAACTCACGGTGCAAGAAAAGGACTCGCTGATACCGCACTTAGAACAGCAAAATCAGGTTATCTCACACGAAGGCTCGTTGACGTTTCGCAGGACTTAATCATCACTGAACATGACTGCGGAACAGATAAAGGCATATGCATACGTCCTCTGCTGAGTGAAGGAAAAGTTATGATAGGCATAGCAGAACGCATTGCAGGGAGAACAGCACTTCGTGACATTGAAGCAAACGGTGAAATTCTGATTAAAGCCGGAGACATAATCACGGAAGCAATAGCAAAGAAAATTGAGGCAGCAGGTTACGATGAAGTTTGGGTGCGAAGTCCTCTAGCATGCGCATTGAAAAAAGGCGTGTGTCAGAAATGCTACGGTCATGATTTGTCTTCACGTAAACTCGTCCCAATCGGTGAAGCTGTCGGTGTAGTTGCCGCACAGTCAATAGGTGAACCAGGTACTCAGCTCACAATGAGAACGTTCCATACTGGAGGTGTGCGTTCAGCCGAAGATATTACGCAGGGCTTGCCGAGAATCGAACAGCTTTTTGAAGTACGAAGACCTAGAAAAGTCTGCATACTTGCAGGTCATGTTGGCGTTGTCAGTGAGATTATCAAGCAGGGAAAACGCAAAGTGATAATCGAGACAGAAGACGGAAAACTTGAAACAGTTCCAATTCCTTCAGGACAGGATCTCAAAGAAGGCATTGAACCCGGAATGCCAGTAGACAAACTCACGCCTTTAACAGAAGGAAGCATTGAGCCTCAGCAGTTGTTAGAGGTAAGCGGAATTGATGCAGTTCAAAGAATGCTCGTTGATGAAATTCAATATGTCTATCATTCTCAGGGTGTGAGCATAAACAACAAGCACATAGAAGTTATCCTGAGAAAAGTTGCGCCGCTGAACAAAGTACGTGTAATTGAAGAAGGAGACACGAATTTTGTTGCGGGCGATATGGTCTGGGAAGATGAAGTCAGAAAGGTAGAACGTGAAATCACTCGTGATAATGAGCGCAGAATATCAGGAGCTATTAAGGCATTCGGCGGTGACGTTCTGCTTGATGCAGACAGACCAGAAGAAGCAGGAGTTCAGGAATTTATAGGCAAGCAGTTGAGCGAGGAAATTCTCAGAAAAATTCTCACGCCAGGAGTTCAGATAAAGATCATAACTGTAAAACATAATGGCCAGGACGTTGATGTCGTAATCGGCAAATCAGCATTCAGAAAGAGAATGGAAGGGCTGAGAGTAGAAGTAGCAATCAAAGCAGGAAAGGCCAAGTTCAACAAGGGAATGAAACTGAGCCGTGATATCCTGAAAAGAATTACGTCATGCGGAATTTCAGTTATATGTGTGAGAGACAAAGACATTCTTGACAGAATAACAGGATCGAAATGGTCTGCGGAAAAAATTGAATTAAACGGCAGAATAGTTGTACCGCAGGACAGCCTGATAGATGACAGGTACGTAACTGATATAACACGCAGCGGAGTGCGAGATCTAAAAGTGTGGTCGTCAGTTGAACATTTCGATATCGCTGGACTGATCAGGAAAAATTTTGACAGCAAAGAATACAAAGCGTATCTTGGCTGTGAAATCTTTGAAAACGGTGAAGCAACAGGCAGACGAATTGATTCAGAAGTCTTTGAAGGATTAGCAAGCGGAAGTATAGAGCAGGTTGAATTTGAAGATGATGATTCAGAAGACGGAACAAAAATATTCTCACGCTCTGAGATCATCAGAAAAATTCTCACAGCAAAGCTCAAGAACAAAATTCTTCTGGGTGTTAAATTTGCAGATTCAGATCAGCTCATTCAGGGAATTCCTGAAGAAAACGAAACATCACAAGAAAACTCTGAAGATACATTTGAAGAGTTTGAAGATATTTCAGGTGATGAGACTGCCCCAATTCTTAGTTTCCCCACAGGCTTTGAGGTCACTCAGGAAATGATAATGGAAATTTCAGAAAAGAATCCGATTGAGATTTTCGCAAGACCAGCAACAGGATCGAGAACAGAAACGTATCATTTAGTCAGGAATTATTCGTTTGTGCAGAAGTTAAGGGAAATGCCTGAATGCAAGCCATTCATACACGGCATCACGAAGGCAGCACTTGCTACAGACAGTTTTCTTAGCGCAGCATCATTCCAGCAGACGGCACAGGTTCTCGCAGGTGCGGCGGTTAAAGGTGAACTTGATCCGCTTCATGGCCTCAAGGAAAACGTAATCATAGGTCATCTCATACCAGCAGGTACGGGAGCTGAACCATTCAGAGGGATAACGTACAAAGCGAGGCCAAAACCACCGAAGCAGGAAACCAAAACAGAAAGTGAATCGCAGGAAGCATCTTCGTCTTCATCTTCTTCATCTTCAATAGCAAGCGAAGATTTGTTCATAACGGATTCAAAATAAATGACACTAAAATAAATACCCTCCTGTAAAAAGCAGGGGGGTTTTTATTTTTCAAATTAATATCTCAGACCATACGAAGGATAATATATCCTTTTATCTTCAAGCCCTTGTTTTTGTTTTTCAAGAGCAATACGGCCAGCATTACCCATTTTAGAAACGAGCAAAGAGGTTAAGACATGAACAGCGAACATTGAACCTATGAGACTGCTTCCGAAGACAGGAGAAACATCACTCACATAGAAATTCATCTGCGAGTAAGAACAAACAGGAGCAGCAGGGCTGTCTGTAATCGAGGCAATACTAGTTCTGCTGGAAGATATTTTCTTGACAGCCTCAGTAACTTCAATCACGTAACTTGGTAATTCACAGACAATCAGCATGTCATCATCAGATATGCCTCTTGACTGTTCAAGAAGAGAAAGTGAACCTCGCCGCATTAAGACAGATTTCAGGCCAAGCTCAGAAAAACGCGTGTATAACCATTCAGCAGGCAGAGCAGAAATCCCCCAGCCCATGCAGAAAATGGTATTTGAATTCAAAGCTGATTCACAGAACATCTTTACGGCTTCAGACTGTAGCTTCAAGCCCTTGTATGTTTCATCGATATTCGCCTGTTCGAGCCTGCATAGTTCAAAAGCAATATTGTTTTCAGGTTTGTTGAGCTGAGGCTGAGAATTCAAAACTGAAGGGATAACTTGATTCAATAATTTATTTTTGAGAGTATTTTTGAGATCAGCATATCCAGAGAAACCCAGCATGCGGGCAACACGAACTAACTGCGCTCTTGACACTGATAATTTTTCAGCCGTTTCGCTTATGGAACGGAACGCTATTTCAGATGAATTGCTGAGAATATATTCAGCAACGCGTCTTGTTTTTGTGGGAAATTCATTCAGGTTTCCCCGTATGCTTTCTTCCAGTCCTTTTACATCCATTTCTAATACTGTGTTTTATTTTGCGAGCTCCATACACCGCACATAATTCTCTCCGCTGCCTCTGGACGAACGCAATGAGCCGATAACTTTTACAGGGTCATCATCATTCAAACCAGAGAGCAAATCGCGAAGATTTTCATCATAAACGCGAACAACGATAAAATCACGGCCTCTTTCAGCATCGTCCTGACGAACAGCAAATCTCGTATACTTTCCGTTTCCGTTTTCTCCCTGATTCTGTGCCTTAATCACATGCACATAACCTGAAAGCGTAACATGATTTTCAGGAACATCTGGAAGTTCATTGAGCACCTGAAGTTCATTGACAGCGAGATATAGTTCACCGCTTCCCTTTGAAGACTGCAAAATTCCACTGACTCTTATAGGCGTATTTTCATCAAGAGTCTTTAAAATTTCCTGCATGTCTTTATCAAACGCACGGGCATTGAGAAAATCTTTTCTGGTTAAACCGTCAGTCCATAAATTTTCATGCCTGACTGAAAACTCAAAGCAGTCAGGATTCTTTTTCCGGTTAAGATGATGAATAAGGCCGGTCAACTCTGCTTCGTTTAAATCATTCATTGGCTATCACCCTTTGTGTAATTTATGTTAAAAAACTTCTATATTTTACATCTTAATTTAATACTGCTAAAGCCCGTTGAATACCAGAAAAAAATATTGCATAATTCATAAACGCTGATATAATGCAAAAAAGTTTTAAATGGGAGGTGTAAACAGTGACCAAAGCGGAACTTATAGATGCAATCACGACGAAACTAGGAATGCGCAAGAAAGACGTTGCCCCTGTAGTAGACGAAGTATTTGCGGAGATACAGGGAGCGTTATCCAAAGGTGATAAATGCACATTTGTAGGCTTCGGAGTGTTTGAGGTCAGAGAGAGAGCGGCCAGAGAAGGAAGGAATCCTCAGGATCCGACGAAAATCGTCAAAATTCCTGCGAAGAAAGTACCAGTATTCCGACCTGGCAAAGATCTTAAAGACGCAGTTGTTGATACGGAAATCAACAAGTAAGTTTTTCAGACAGAAAAAAATTTCATCAGGCGGCCCAACTCAAGAGCCGCTTTTTTGTGCATAATATTTTCAAACACGAAAGGATTCACACGAACATAATGCTAAAATTCGGGACGTTCACATGGCAGGATAAAGAAAGATACACAGAGTATTATCGGCAGACTCCAGAACATTACGCTGAATATTCATTTTTTGGGTTATGGTCATGGCTTCACGCATATCCTTTAGAGATTGCGTACACAGAAAATCTTTGCTGGCTGAAATCAGCAGGAAAATTTCCCGGAATCTTTGGGCCTTCCGGAAATTGGGACGCAGTAACCGACTGGGAAAGAGAATTATCGCATTTCAAAACAGGAGACATAATTTATGAAGTTCCTGGAGGAATCAAAGAAAAATTATCGGGGGATTCGAGATTCAGATTCACACTTGAAAGAGACCAGAGCGAATATGTATATGCAGTTAAGAATTTAATCTCGCTGAAGGGAAAAGCATACGCGCATAAACGCAACAGGGTACGCGCATTCCTTGACGGTTATGAATGGGATTATTATGAACTCACGCCAGAATACTTTGATGAAGTCTTAGACTTTCAGAAGAGATGGAGACTTCACAGGGACAAGAGCGTGACGGAAGAAGAAGCCGAATCACTTTATGATGAGGACATAGCAATACGGAACGCATTAGACAAATGGAATGAGTTCATATTTTCTGGAGGCATAATACGTGTAGACGGAAGAATAATAGCATACACAATCGCAGAAGAACTTGACGATAAAAATATAGATGTGAGATTTGAAAAGGCGTTCGTGGAATATGCAGGGAGTTATCAGGCGATAAACTACATGTTCATGAAGAATCACGGGTATAAATACGAATGGGCGAACCGTGAGGAGGATATGGGAGAACCAGGACTCAGGGAGGCGAAGATGTCATATAATCCTTCAAGAATGCTTGAGAAATACCAGCTTGAAATTTTGTAGAAGGCAGGCGAATAATCAAACATGATATTTTTGGTAATCGGCTTATTCGTAGTTGTAGCAGTAGGAGCGTTTTTACGTCAGCAGGCCCAGCAGGGTCATGATAAAGAATCAGAATCACAGGCACCAGTAGATCCACGTTCGCTTGATTTGCCTGACGAAGAAGCGGCAGTAGTAGTTGACGATGATGACGAAGAACCCGGATTTATATTATCGGCCAGGCAGATAACAGATCCGGAGAGAGCATCAGGAGCAACGTATTCATCACATGCACCGGCAGGAGAAGAGTCACCTTATGGGAGGTCATCTGAGCCTAAGCAGCAGGCACAGGCAAAAGTGAATCTCCTGAGATGGAGCGGAAGAGGAGGAAGTATTCAGCTTGAGAACATGACAGTTTCCGGCCCGGTTGCGTACTGGTCAAACGGTGAGAGTTCAACGCCTGAACCTTCATGCATAGATGTTACGCTTCCCGTTGAATTCCCAAAACAGGGCTATACACTTCCCGCAGACGGAGCAGAATCATATGCCTCAATGTCGCCTCTTCAAAGGGGAATATATTTAACGTGGCTTGCAGGTGCACGAATTCAGCCGCCATTGCACATATGCTACCCAACGATATGGCTTTACGGAATCGAACGCAGAACGATAATTGACAAGCTGGATTTGACGATGTGCATAAATGAGGCATTCCGTCTTCTGCCGCTGCTGAGGTGGGAAGCATTATCGCAGAGCGTAATTGATTTCATAACGTGGCTCGCGATTCGTGTGTGGCTTCCAGATGAAGAACTTCTCGGTTACTGCAAAAGAATGAACGTTGTACCTGAAGGATTGCTTGATATTCTCCTGAACTCATATGCAAACTCAATGCTGCCTTTACCTTCGGCTGTAGCATTCACAGTTATGCGAACGTCAGCGAAGTTACGCCGCGAGAATGACCCGCAGGTTTATCATTCAGAAGAGGGGTTGCAGAAATTCACGCCAATCTATAAGGAAATCTGCAAGGGAGGAATAATTTTCAGGAAGCCTGAGAACACGCTGAAGATTTCATACAGGCCATCGAACCCGTCAATATCGCTCGGTAAAAACGACAATGACACAGTAGAAATCCCAGATTTCTTTGAAGATCTTTCCGTCTTCAAGCCCATGTTAGATTCATGGGAAGTTTTCTTAGCGGCAAATAAGCAGGCAGAACCTGAAACTAATTTAGCAGATATATCAGAACGTCCAGACTTTGAGGGATTCATCTCAACACTCAGACCAGAAGGAAGCGACCTGCCATTAATAGCGGCACTTGAGAGTCTAGGAAAGCTGATGAAATTTGATACATCGCCTAAATCGAAAATAACAGGTAAAGAACGAAAAGCAATCGTTGATGTTGCACAGGTTGAGGGCTGGCAGATTTTGCCTGATCTGGGTGTTTCTGGAAGACCCTATGACTGGAATGACAGAATACTTCTGATTGAGCTTGAACCAGGAACTCTCTTATCACAAAGTTATCGCGTTGCCTCGTTCATTCTTGAGTTCATGTGCTCGTCACTTGCAGTTGATGAAGACAGAGTGTTTGAGCCGTTACGACAGCGCATGAATGATTTCTTTACGCTTAGTGAGAATGACAATATACGTCTTGAGGCACAGAAGCCTTTGTGCATGTCAACACAGTACGGGCCTGAATACTACGGTGATTTTCTGTGTTCGTGGCTTTCGGAAGATGAGCGTAAAAGCGTGAAGAATCTCGTGATTGACGCAGTAAAAGTGATTCCTGAGTTTGCAGATAATCCTGAAGTGAATTCAGTGCTCTGTGAGGTCTTGAAACTCCGCGAAGATGACGAAGAATCTCAGCAGGAAGCGTTGAAGTCATCATTGAATCGCGGAAAAGATGTTTTGAATCTCATGACATTATTGTTCAAGAATAACTGACATAAAAAAATCCTCCCTCAATTTTACGGGGAGGTTTATTTTTTTACAGAACTCCTTTTGTTGACCATACGCTACCGTTCAGACGCTCCTCATACATTGCGGCCATGTCCAACGCCTTGGCGAATGCCTTGAAACTTCCTTCTGCAATATGATGATTATTGAAACCGTGAATCATTTTTATGTGAAGGTTCATCATTGCTGAATACGATACAGCATAGAAGAAATCGTGAATCATTTCCGTATCGAGTTCACCAAGTCTCGGAACAGTGTACACAGCATCATGATACAAATACGGTCTGCCTGATAAATCAACAGCACAGAGTATCAAAGCGTCGTCCATAGGAAGAATTGCACTGCCATAACGCTTGATTGCTTTCTTGTCGCCTATTGCCTGTCTTATTGCCTCACCTAGAACTATTCCGCAGTCTTCGATAGTGTGATGTGAATCAACTCCTGTATCACCATGACACACGAGATTCAAATCAAACAGTCCGTGTCTCGCAAAACCATTAAGCATGTGGTCAAAAAATTCTATTCCTGTCTCAATGTGAGTTATTCCGCTTCCGTCTAGATTCAGAGTGAGTGTTATATCCGTTTCTTTTGTTAGGCGTTTTATAGTTGCTGTTCTTGTTTCCATGATAAAAATCACATCCCTTTTAAGAAGATATTATCATGAATTTATTATTGCACTGATTGCCTTTCTAATCTGCGTACTGCTGGTGTTCTTTGTGTACGGAAAATATACTATCTCAACGTCTGTATCCCTGAATATCTCCTCGTATCTGTTGAATCTCTCTGAGCCTTTGTAATCACTTCCTACAAATAGCTTTTTGTAGTGCCATTCATGCCATGCGTCAGAGTCTTCTGCGGGAGCGTCTATAACTTTGTCAACGTATCTGCAAGATTCAACCATAGTTTTGCGTTCATCAAGTGGAATGAAAGTTTCTTTGCCTTTTCTTGCGCCGCTTGCATGAACTCCGACAACGAGATAATCACATTGAGCTTTTGCACGCCTGATGAGATTTAGATGTCCGATGTGAAAGAGGTCAAACGTTCCTGACATGTAGCCGATTACGATTCTGCTTTCATTTCTGAGCCGTCCTGTGTTCTTTTTGTATTCGTAGCTTGATAGTCCGAATCCGTGAGGGTCTTTGTGATAGCGTTCAATTACGTTCTTGTAGGTCTCATTGTAGAAGGGAATGTAAAGTGTATCATGATTCAGAAGGTGCGTTATGATTTCTTCTGCGATTGGTAACATTCCACATCCAATTCCCATATCCTCATAACACTTTTGTAAATGTATAGGTATTGGATAATGCTTATTAGTTCCTATTCCTTTTTGTTGCACATCCTTAAATTG
>CAJOLN010000009.1 GCA_905235395.1 uncultured Synergistales bacterium | reverse complement strand
TCATGCCTTTTGCGTACAGAGAGAGAATAGCTTCTTCAAGGATGGCAGTTTTAGTAGAACGCTTTGGTATGATCTGAGGCTCGAAGGTGCTGTGTCTATCTCGGGGAGTTGATAATTCGAGGCTGCCGAAGTTGCTCTTGAGCGTTTTCTTACTATACCCATTCCTGCTGTTGCCTGCGACACGTCCCTCATCGGTGTAATTGAGGTGGAAATCCATCTCGGCATTAAGAATGCGTTCGAGCAGAGCCTTGTTCAACTGAGTGATGATGCCCTCTTTGCACCATAAATCTTCCTGCGTTTTTACACCTACAAGCATGGCATCAAGCAAATCGTTGCTAATCTTGAGTTTGTCCTGTCTGTCTTCTTTCATTGTGCTTACCTCCTGTACTTTTTTTTATTACACAGTTCATTGTACAGTCTCCAAAAATTCTTCAACGGCATTCAGGACGCAAAAACTATAAAACTTCTTGAAAATTAAACTCCGCTAATAAGGCCATGAGCTTTTCTCCGTCTACGTTACTGCTGTTTATGCTTATGTGCCTCGTTTCGTTCTCGTCCTCCAGTTCTAATATTAATTTCGCTTTCCCTTTGCTTCCGTTTATCTTTGTCATTAATTCTTTGGGATTTATACGGCTGAGTTCCGACACATCTATCTTCAGCTTCACATACCTTTGACCGCTCTGTTCTAATTCCTCTGACAGTATCACAGCGTCTATTATCATCTGTCCTCTGTCATCTATTTTTCCCATTGCTACACAAGGCATGCCTGTCCTTAATTTCTCTTTCATGCCTTCCCATTGCTTCGGAAATACTATCGCGTCAATACTGCTTTCACTGTCCTCAATCTGAAGTGTACCCATTACTGTACCTTTCTTCGTCTGCTTCCCTTTTACTGACGTTATTATTCCTCCCACACTTGCCTTCGTCGTCTCACTCTTCCAGTTCGGCAACTGCGCTATCGTACAGTTCGTATAAGGCGATATTTCCTCCTGATGTGATTCATAAGGGTGACCTGAAATATATAAACCCGTAACTTCTTTTTCATATTCAAGTTTCGTATGCTCATCGTAATCTTCCGTGTCTGGCATATCAGGTTCTGCCTGCATCTCTTCAGGTATCGAATCAAACAATGAAAGCTGATTCGTTGGTTTACTTTCTCTCTGCGCAGCTTCTATCATTGACGGCAACGCTTTTATCATTCTTGCGCGATTCTTCATTAAAGTGTCAAACGCTCCTGCCTTTATTAAATTTTCTATTACTGTTTTGTTCATTACCCTCAAGTCTATTCTCTTCAGAAAATCCCACAATGATTTGAATGACCCGTGTTTATTACGTTCAGAAACTATCATTTCTACAGGATTACGTCCCATTCTCGAAACTGCACCGAGACCAAAGCGTATATCTTCCTTGACCGCCGTGAAATTCTCCATTGATGTATTTATATCAGGTGACAATACAGGTATTCCCGAACGCCTTACCTCTAAAACATAATGACCTAATACTTCTTTTTTCGCTTTCATCTGGCTAGATAAATATGCACTCATGAATTCCGTTCTGTAATTTGCCTTTAAATATGCTGTGTCATACGAGATTAACGCATACGCCGCACTGTGTGATTTGTTGAAACCGTATCCCGCAAACTTCTCTATGTTGTCAAATATACTTCCTGCTGTCTCTGCATCTATATGATTTTTTGCCGCACCTTCGAGAAATTTTGCCCTTTGTGCCTGCATAACTTCAACTTTCTTTTTTCCCATTGCTCTGCGCAATATATCTGCCTCTCCAAGCGTGTAACCTGCAAGAACACTCGCCGCCTGCATTACCTGTTCCTGATAAAGTATCACCCCGTATGTCTCCTTCAGTACCGGCTCTAACAACGGGTGCGCATACACTGGTTCTGCCCTTCCGTGCTTGCAGTCTATGTACTGGTCTACCATTCCAGAATCTAACGGGCCAGGTCTGTACATCGCTAATGCCGCTACTAAATCTTCAAAACGGTCTATCCTCAGCTTTCTTAACATCGCTCGTATTCCGTCGGATTCTAACTGAAATACACCTATCGTATCAGCCTCCTGCAATAGCTTAAACGTTGCCGCATCGTTCATCTCTTCATTGATTTTTGCAAGGTCAGGTTTGGCTTTACCGTTGTTCACGATGTTCTCTAATGACTCTTCTATGATTGAAAGTGTGCTCAGTCCCAGAAAATCCATTTTCACAAGCCCCAGCTTCTCCACTGCTTCCATTGTGAATTGTGTTACCGTCTGGTTCGTTTCACCTTCGCCTAATCTCTTCACTGGTACTATGTCCGTCATCGGTACCGGACTTATCACTACACCTGCCGCATGCTGTGATGTATGTCTTGCTAATCCCTCTATGCTCCGCGCTTTGTCTATTATGTTCCGCGATTCTTCATTTTCATCATACTCTTTCTTTAAATCCGGCGTTTCCTCTATCGCTTCATTTAAACTTTTGCACATCACCGGAATCTTCTTCGCAATTTCATTTGTCTTCCCGTAATCCGTTCCCAATGCCCGCCCTACATCTTTCACCGATTGCCTGCCCTTCATTCTTCCGAATGTTATTATCTGCGCTACATGATCACTTCCGTATGCGTCCGATATGTGCTTCAGCAATTCATCACGGCCTCTGTCTGATACATCAGTGTCTATATCTGGCATTGATACTCTCTCAGGATTCAGGAAACGTTCAAACAGAAGGTTGTATCTCAGCGGATCAAGTTCTGTTATCCTCAAACTCCATGCTGCTACAGAACCTGCCGCACTCCCTCGTCCTGGCCCTATTGGTATATTTTTTTCCTTGGCCGCTTTGATTATCCCTGATACTATCAGAAAATATGCACTGAACCCCATTTCCGTTATCACACCGAGTTCATATTCTAATCGTTTCTCATATCTCTCTCTTTCCTCCGTTCCCTTCCCTGATATTCTCTCACGCAATCCTTCACGCGCTTCTTTCTTCAATTCATCATCAGGACTCACACCGTCTGAGAGCTTCAAATTCGGAAGCAAATAATCTATTTCAGGTTTCATCTTCAGCTTCACATTGCACCTCTCCGCTATTTCTAACGTGTTCGTCAACGCTTCGGGCATAAATTCTCCAAATGCCGCATACATTTCTTCCGGTGTCTTCAGGTAAAAGTCATTACTCTTGAATCCAAATGCATCATCACTCGAATCCGCATGCGTGTTTATCTTCAACAATATTTTGTGCCAGTCGTAATCTTTTCGGTCAAGATAATGCGCATCACATGTAGCTATCACTGGTATTCCTGTCTTCTGCGATATCTCCTTGATTGCTTCGTTCACACGTCTTTGTTCCGGCAGTGAGTTCGGCATTATCTCAAGATAAAAATTTCCCTCGCCCATTGTCATTCTGTACCAGTCTGATACCTTTATTGCTTCGTCTATGTTACCTGACAGTATCAACTGCGGTATCTCTCCTGCTAAACATGCACTCGATGCTATTATTCCCTCGTGATATTCAGATAATAATTCGTGATCTATTCTCGGCTTGTAGTAAAATCCTTTAGTGTTTGCTATTGAGATTAACTTCATAAGGTTATGCCAGCCCGTTGCATTCTCGGCAAGCAATATCAAATGATTGTAACGTTTCTCACGCGAGTCTATTCCGTCAGGTGATATATACGTCTCACAGCCTAATATCGGTTTCACTCCCTGTGCTTCGCTGTTCTCGTAGAATTCTACTGCTCCGTACATTACTCCGTGATCTGTCATTGCTATTGCCTTGCTTCCCCAAAGTGATACCCTTTTCGCTAATTCCTTTGTTCGTATCGCTCCGTCTAAAAGGCTGTACTCCGTGTGCACATGCAAATGTACAAATTCTTTCGTCATTCTTCACTCTCTCCTTCGTCTGTATGGTCTTCCTCCGATTTTTCAACCTTTAACAATTCCTCCGGCTTTCCTCCCAGTTTCCTTAACTCACTTATGAATTCTTCCAGCTTCGTAAGTCTTCTAACTTCAGGCTCACGTTCTGGTTCAATCGGTGCTGTTTTCTCCTCTTCTTCCTTCAACAGTTTCCGGCATGTTATCGTATCATTTTCATATTTCACTTTCACCTCTTCATATTCCGCAAAGACTTCACATAATTGCGCTGAATTTCTGTCTATCTTAATGTATTCCCAGTTGTATTTTTCTTTCACCTCTATCATCAATTTTCCATTTTGCTCTCTTACCTCCGTACTATAAAGCCAGCAGTGTATCAAAAAATTCTCTTTGAATGACTTATCCAGTAATCTGGCTTTTAAATTTTCATCGTTCACGGGAATTTTTCTTTCTGTTGGCTGCGGCTCACTATCTGACACATCATTATTCCCCTCAAAATAAAACATGAACATTCCAAGCAATATATCAGGCTTCACTCCTCGCCGGGCTTCAGATAATATTCTCACTATCACTTTCAAAAATTCCTGAAGTTCTTCGGGCTTCCAGTTCGTCACTTCCTGATTCATAAATTCCCTTTCATGTTCCGTCATTCCCAATTTCTCCGCAATGTCATGCCAACGCGATATCAGCCATAAATTCCGCACCAGAGAAAACATTTCTTCAAATATACGCACTCCCGATGCGCCTGACGCAAACATTGACTTCAACGTTATATATCCCTCTGACGGTGATTTTCGGAATTCACTCAGCCATTTCTCAAATGCTGTTCTGCTTCCCGCTCCGATTATTCGTTCCACGTCACCTAGTTTTACATCTTCACCTGACGCTATTACCTGCTCAAGCAATGATAACGCGTCACGTAATGCTCCGTCTGCCTGCCTCGCTATTTCTCTTAACGCTTCACTCTCCGCATTCACACCTTCTCTTTCGCATACCTCTTTCAGCCTTCCATATATATCATCAGGGCTTATGCTCTGAAACGGAATATGCAGACATCTTGAACGTATTGTTACCGGAACTTTCTGCGGTTCTGTTGTGGCCATTATGAATATCACATGCTCAGGCGGTTCCTCCAATGTCTTCAGCAACGCGTTGAATGCACCAGTAGAAAGCATATGTACTTCATCTATGATGTATATTTTCCAGCGTGAATTAAACGGTTTCAATGTCACGTTCTCCTTCAATCCCCTTATGTTCTCTACTCCGTTATTGCTCGCTCCGTCTATCTCCAGTACATCAAGACTTTCTCCTGTCGTTATTCCCCTGCAATTCGCGCATTCACAACATGGTTCATAACCGCGACGATTAAGACAGTTCAGGGCCTTCGCAAATATTCTCGCCGCTGAAGTTTTGCCGCAGCCTCTTGATCCTGAAAATAAATACGCATGATTTACTGTTCCCCTCGTTATTGAGTTCGTCATCACTTCTACTGCTGTCTTCTGTCCGATTATCTCTCCGAACCTCTGAGGTCTGTACTTGTTAAACAATGAAATCAAAAACAAAACCTTCTTCCGAATTCACACGCTTTTTTGTTTCATTAATATTTTACATTCTTACTGTGCTAGAATTCATTTTACGATTTAAAATTCATTTCAAATGAGTAAGTCAACAATTTCACGAATTTTCAAAGGAGCGTTTATAGACGGCATGAGGGATTTAAAAGAATGCTGGGGTAAAATTTCGTCTAAGGGATATATTGTAGCTTTGCTTGATTACATTCTGCTTAGTATGGCTGTATATCTTGGCTATGCTTTAAGATTAGGTTTTAACATTGGGATTTACGGTTCTGACTGTATATCTATGGTGCTCATGCTTGGGACTGTGAGCGTTATTCTGTTCGCGATGTTCGGGCAGTATTCAACGATATGGGAACATGCAGGCACAGAAGACTACATGAAATTTTTGTGGCTGTATATCATTGCAATTCTTATTTCTCTTATCTTGAACAGTATTTTTCATTTAGCCACGTTCCCACGAATCTCTTTTTCTGTTTCATTCTTTGCGGGATTGTTTCTGTGCGGAGGATTGAGATTCTCATGGCTTATGGTGAAGACAATTCACATAGGTAAGAAGTCAGAGAGATTAAAGACATTAATAATCGGAGCAGGAGAGGCAGGAATATTTTTAGCGAGAGACCTTATGCGCAACGAAGGAGAATTATATCCCGCAGGTTTCATTGATGACGATGTGAATAAAACAGGCAGGCATATTTCCGGCATAAAAGTTCTGGGCAATACTTCCGATTTGAGGCGCATAATTGAAATTCAACATTTTGATGTAGTTCTCATTGCTATTCCTTCTGCTAATGGCTCAAAAATCCGCGAGATATATAATGTCCTCTCTGAATTGAACGTGCAGGTACGAATTCTGCCAAGTCTCAGAGAACTAGCTGACGGGAAAGTTTCTGTGTCAGGAATCCGCAAAGTTAAACTCGAAGATTTGCTAGGCCGTGAACCCGTGAGAATCAATCTTGAACCTTCAATGAATTACATCAAAAATAAACGAGTATTAATCACAGGAGCAGGAGGCTCAATCGGAAGTGAAATAGTTCGTCAGGTTATATATAACGGCCCTGAAGAAATTATTGCGCTTGGACATGGTGAGCAGTCAATATATCTTCTGAGAGAACATTTGCCTGAAGGGATAAATATTCCAGTCAGAACAGTGATTGCTGATGTCGCAGATGAAATTTCTATGCGTGATGTCTTCTCCAGGTTCAAACCTCAGGTTGTATTTCATGCTGCTGCTCATAAACATGTTCCCCTAATGGAAGAAAATGCAAGAGAGGCAATGAGAGTGAATGACTTGGGAACGAGAACAATTGCGAGATGTGCGGGTGAATTCAATTCGCAAAGAATGGTTATGATATCAACAGATAAAGCAGTGAACCCGTCAAGCATAATGGGAGCGACAAAGAGATTAGCCGAAAAGATATTAGAACATGAACAGAGATTGCACCCTGAGACGAAATATATGGCAGTGAGATTCGGAAATGTATTAGGAAGTCGTGGAAGCGTGATACCAAAATTTGAAGAACAAATCGCTAATGGAGGGCCTGTCACTGTCACTCACCCTGAAATGAAACGTTACTTTATGCTTATTCCTGAAGCAGTCAGTCTTGTCATTCAGGCGGGTGCTCTTGGTCATGGAGGAGAATTATTTGTGCTTAACATGGGAGAACCTGTAGTGATAAAAGAAATGGCTGAACTCTTAATCCGTCTCTCTGGTTTTGAACCCTACAAAGATATCAATATTATCTACACAGGAATTCGTCCAGGCGAAAAGTTACACGAGGAATTGTTTTACAATGAGAATGCAGTACATGGAACATTGCATCCCAAAATTTTTGTGAGCAATATTAAGGCAGGTGACGGTAGTAATTTCGATGAGCTTGATACTGTTCTTGATTACGCATTGAGGCACCCTGATGACGCTTTAAAATTGCTGAAACAGTTAGTCCCTGAATATAAAAATTTCCCCCTGCCTTAATGACAAGGGGATTTTTTTATCCCGTTATGATTCTGCTTCCTTCTATGAGATATTCCATTCCTGACCAGACCGTTAATATCATTGCAATCCACATTACTATCATTGCATATGGTATGTTGAGAATTAACATTATCAGTGCCGTTATCTGGCAGCATGTCTTCAGTTTTCCGCCTTTTGATGCCGCTATCACTACTCCTTCTGCCGCAGCAACCAGACGCAGACCTGTCACTATGAATTCACGGGTAATAATCACCATAACAATCCATGCAGGCAAACGGTTACGCTCAATTAACGCCAGCATAGCAGCAATCACCAGAACTTTATCTGCTAATGGGTCTATGAATTTTCCCAATGTCGTCACCAGCTTGTACTTTCTTGCTATATAACCGTCAAATGCGTCAGTCAGTGAGGCGATTATGAAAACCAAAGCCGCAAGTACATTACCCCAGCTAAGATCAGGAATTCGCGATGTTACGGGGATATCAATGCGAAGAGACAGAAAGAGCAGAACTAAGGGAGCGAGAAAGACACGTATGAGGCTTAAAGTATTAGGGAGATTAAAGACATGAGAGCGCAAAGTAAAATTCACCTCCGAAATAATTGAAAGCTATATTTTATCCCAGCTTTGATAGTTTTTCCCATAATTTCCTTTGTTCGTCAGTCAATCCTTTTGGTATGTCTATCTTTATTCTCACGTATATATCTCCCTGTGTTCCGTCACGCTTAGGCATTCCTCTTCCACGTATACATATTCTCTGTCCGTCCTGAATTCCCGCAGGCATTTTCACTTCTACTTCACCGTTCAGCGTCTTTACCGTTATGTCATTTCCCAATACTGCATCATAAACAGGTACATGCATTTCACATGTCAGATCATATTTATCTACCTTGAATGTATTATGCGGCTTAATGTGTATGTTTATATATATGTCACCGCCCATTTCTGATTTCCCTGGCAATGTTATCTGTGAACCTTCAGTTATGCCTTTTGGAAATTTCACGCTTAGTTTCCTGTTGCCAACTTGAACTGTATGTGTGCCTGCTTCAACTGCATCTTCAAGACTGAGTTCAAGATTCACCTCAGTATCATGCTTCATGGTACGATATGCGTTATGATGTGCGTTTGGAAATATAATATCTTCAAAACTTATTCCCTCATTCACGAACTGAAAGAAGTCACTGAAATTTTTCATGTTATCGCCGAATTCACTATACTGCCATTCTGGAGGCGGTGTGAAATCCTGACCTTGCCGCCAGTTCATTCCTAACTTATCA
The DNA here is from genome assembly GCA_905235395.1 of uncultured Synergistales bacterium. GTDB lineage: Bacteria > Synergistota > Synergistia > Synergistales > Aminobacteriaceae > JAFUXM01. The sequence continues at coordinate 17,078 of CAJOLN010000009.1, read as the reverse complement.
TACTTTTTCCGCTTCTCAGGGTCTTTCAGAACTTCATATGCCTCGTTTATTTCCTTGTATTTTTCCTCAGCCCCTGCTTCTTTGTTCACGTCTGGGTGATACTTCTTCGACAGCTTTCTATATGCCTTCCTTATGTCCTCAAGTTTTGCATCTCTTGATACTCCTAGTATCCCGTAATAATCTCTGTATTGCATAATTATCATCTCCGTTGACTATTTTTAACCTTATGTGAAAAGTTTAACATTCAATCACAAAAAAACAAGCTCCCCGTTTTTAAGAAGGGAGCCTGTAAAAAATTATTTTATCTGCGTCTGAATATGAAAGCTAAAGCGAGAAGGCCAAGTGTTAATGTGTTACAGCCACCGCCGCCGCCGCTTCCTGAAGTTGATTCTTCACGTTCTGGTGTACTCGGAGGATTATTGCCGCCGTCACTGCTGCTGCTCTTCTGAAGCATCCACATTGAGCCAGTGATTAAGCCGTCATTTAAACCGTCGGGTACAACTAAAAGTTTATTGCTTCCACTTCCAACTAACTGCGCTCCGTCTGAATTCGTGCCTGTTGCTGAAACATTCGCAAGATATGCCGTTAGCTGAATGCTTACGCCTTTTGTTCCGTCTGCACGTAAAAGTTTCAATACATCACTCTTGAACGCTTCACTTGCACTTACTCCTGTTCCTCCTACAACCTGAAATACTCTGCTTGTGTTGTTAAAGTCAATTCTGAGCTTCTCGAATAATTCATCAGCAAAAGCCGCGTTAAGTGTCTTCTCTGATAAATCGTAGCCCAGTATGCTTTTTATCTCATCGCCTGAAAAATTCCACGTGTATATCAACGGGAACACATCACCGTTGCTTCTGTTATTGAATGATATTTTAGGAGCAATGCCCTTTGATGAAACGTATCCTGAAGCCCTGTAACCCGTTTCATTCGTGAAGTCCGGCGGCGTTGTCGTTGTCAGATCCGTTATCTGCTTAACTGTAGTTGCATTCCAGGTTGTTCTGAACTGATTTCTTATCGATGATGTCTCTATGTCCGACGCTCTCAAATCTCCTCCTAGTGCCAACGCTATATCATGTTCTGCAATCTCCCTCATGTAATCTGTCAGGAAGTTCTGATATTCCGGCGAGATATTAAGGTAACTGTATTGCCCTAAAACACGCAGAGGTCTGCTGTCAGTTGCAGGGCTTCCACTTACTGAATTGCGTTTTGTTGATACCGTTATCGTCACGTATGAGTTATTTGGTGTTGTTGCCAGTGCCGTAATATTTCCCTTCTGATCAATTCGCACGATATTCTGATTTGAACTTGACCATGTTACTGGCTCATATCCCGTTCCGTCTCCTCCGTATGCTTTCCTTCCGTTCGTGTAGGTTATCATCGCTATAAGGCTCGTAGTCTGTCCCAAACTTCGCAGTGAGTTCGGAATTCCGCTCATCGTTATGCTTTGAACCGTGTATCCTGTTATTGGAACAGGCGAATCACTTCTACGAGTGTCGTCGTATCTTACGGCTCCGATGTCAAATGCCGCCTGCGTCTCACGTCTATCAGCACCTCTTTCATCGAGTCGCGGGAATGATGCAACATATGAAAGGTCTATTATGTTCGTGGCTCTGTCAATTTCTGCAAGCTCTACGTCTTCACTCAGCATTAATGTCTCAAGTCTGATCCGTCCTGCTTTCTCTGCGCCTATGTACGGTGGTATTTCTGGATCTACAATATTTTTGTCAAGCACATTGCCGCTGTAGAATGTTTCTTTTGTCCAGCTTTCATCAGAGCGATCCGATTCTCCTCTGTTGGGTTGAGCAGTCCATGATGTTGAACCTGTAGATGAATCCCCTGAAAATTTCCCCACGCGGTTAAATCCCAATGCACTAGATGAACATTCACCTAATGCGCAGATATCATCGCCGTAATTTGCAGTGTTGCCTACAACGATTGTGCCGCCTATTGAGAGATTTCCCTGTGCTGATACGTAAATGCCTCCGCCCATGTTCGCCGCTGAATTTCCGGTTGGTACTGAATTTGCCGTTATTGTACAACTCACGACATTTACCCTGCCTGCACCTATAAGTCCTAATCCTCCGCCGTTTGCTCCTGCTCCTGATGCCTGGTTATCCGTGAATGTGCAGTTTTGAATCGAGCTTTCCCTTCTGTTTGACATGTAAATTGCTCCGCCTGCTATTCCTGATGTTCCTCTTGCAGTGTTAGCGTCAAAGGTTGAACTTTCTATATTTCCTCTGTCTATTTCAAGATATATTGCGCCTCCTCCAGTATTTGATGAACTGGTATTGCCTGAAGAAGTGTTGCGTCTGAACATTGAATATTCCAGATTGAATTCTGCATTTTGACGATTGAAGTATATTGCACCTCCGCTGTCCTGAGCACTGTTGTTTTCAAAATAGCTGCGCGTAACAGTAAACGTTGATTCGCTTCGTATTGCGCCTCCGTAAGTCGCATTTACGCCTGAACCGTCAAAACCGTTCATTGTGAATGTAGATTGCGTTATCGTAACGTCTGTGCAATTTTCGCCTATGTATATTGCTCCGCCTGACTGACCCGCCGCATTCTCAGTGAAGTATGTGTTGTTGATTGTTATTTCTGTTTCGTCAGTTGTTATTGCTCCTCCTGCTCCGTTACTTCTGTCTGATGCTTTGTTGCCTTTGAACACAGAGCTTTCTATCGTCAGCTTGGCCTCATCAGTGTCCTCTACATACGTTTCATCTTTTCCTGTATATATTGCTCCTCCGCGTCCTCGTACTGTGATATTGTTCTCAAAGTCCGAACTTTCAATCGTTATATCCAGTCCATAAATTGCTCCGCCATATTGATTTGCCTGCTGGTTGCTTATCGTTGAATTCCGAATGGTTATCTTTCCTCTTGCGCTGTTCAGAAATCCTCCGTTGTAATATTGCGCAGTGTTCCTTGTTGTTATCTCTGCACCTTCAATCACAATGTCTACGTTCTCGCTGTTCGTGTAGATTGCTCCGCCTTTGTTGAATGCCATGTTATTCAGGAACTCGTGGCTTGATGTTAGATTCAAAGTTTCCTGCGTTGATGTACCAGCAAGATATATAGCTCCTCCTTTGCCGGCGTCTCCTTCAATTTCAGTTCCGTCTATTGTTCCGTTCGTTGAATTCCCTGAGAAAATTCCAGATGTTGGAAAGTTCGTTAAACTAATTCCCCACCAGATTGCGCCGCCGTCTCCGTAACTTCCTCTGTCAGTGTTGGCTTTATTCTGGTTGAATTCAGGTTTACTTGCAAATGTAATTTCTCTTGTGCCGGGCAGAACGCAAAAAGCACCGCCGTCATCGTCAGCTTCATTCTCAGTGAATGTAGCTGTATCTGTGAACCTCAGATTTCCTCCTACTGTGCAGACAGCTCCGCCGTCATATGCCTTATTTTTATTGAAGGTTGTTGCTGCGAGATTCAATGTTCCGTTTGAAATGTACAATGCACCGCCTAAAGTTCCCGCGTTGTTTTCAAAAGTTGCCTTACCGAGTTCGAGTGTTTCATTTCCAGACATGCAGACAGCTCCGCCGAAGCCTTCTTCAATCCCTGAAGGTTCATCATCACCGTCACCGCTCTCATACGATGTAGAATTTTCTCTGAATCTCAGACTGCCTTCGCTGTTCGTGATTTTCCCGTTTCCTGTTACATAAATTGCGCCTCCGTTTACTGCTGCTGAGTTCTTTTCTAATGTCACTGTCCCTGAGAATTCTATTGAACCTCCTGAAGGCAAGTATATTGCGCCTCCGTCCTGCTGTGCCGAATTCTCTGAGAAGGTGTTAGCACCTGTGAAGCTCACTGTTTCTCTTGAAGATGTGTACAATGCTCCGCCGTTGCCTGCACTGTTTGATCTAAATTCGCAGCTATTGAAGCTCACTTTTCCTCTGTTGCTTACGTACACAGCACCGCCAATCGTGAGACCGTCATCATCTTCATCAGAGGCCACGCATTCACTGAAAGTTACATCATCGAACACAACGCTTCCCTCAGAAACGCTCACGCCTCCTCCTGTGTTATTCCCTTTGAAGGTTACGTTTCTTATCGTCAGGTTTACACTTGAATCACTTACGCTGATATGTCTTCCTTCATCTTCAGGCAGGTTTATTGTCCCGTCTTGTATCGTTATGCTTTTCAAATCCGAATATGAAGAATCTATCTCTACTGTCTCTGAGGGAGTAGTATCCTTTTCTCTGATTTTTATCGTGACATCTGCAAACTGATTATATCCTTCTTCAACATAACCCTGTGCTTTATCTAAAGCGTCTTTTATGGATTCAACGTATACGGGAGTTATCAGGTTATCGTCTTCATCATATTCCTCATAATCATAATCACTCGGATCATCAACGACATTAATTGTAGGGTCTATTCTGCTGGAGGCTCCGAAGGCACAGCCAGAGACACAGAGAACCAGAATAAACGAAAGTATTATTAATTTTCTCATGATTTATCTTCCTTCTTTCTTGTGCTTTATCACTATTATCAGCATTGCCGCCGTCATTATGCCCAATCCTGCATTGCATCCGCCGCCTCCGCCGCTGCCTCCTGAAGAACTGTTATTATTCCCTGAGGGTTCAGGGTTCACGACTGAGCCAGTAGGTGCAACAAAAAATGTCATTTTCCAACTGTTATCGTTATTGCCGTCGCGAATCACAATGTAATCTTTATCCTGCAAAACAGAATTATCAGGCACAATGCTTAATTCAGGCTGAAGGCCGTCTCTTGTTCCATTCATCAGCATAACTATGAAGCTCACGGTTATTAAGCCTCTGTCATTATCCTGCGTGGTTCTGCCTCTTTCCTCATCGAAGAAAACTTTTATCTGATCTCTATAAACTCCTTTTCTCATGAGTTCCTGCGATAAGTTAAAGGGGTTAGGCTGTCCAAGTGTTTCAGCCATAAGATAAATCTCAAAGTTATCCGCAAACATTTCTTCTATGCTTCCGCTTTGCCGCCATTCATTTGCCATGTTGTTCCACCATGTCCTGTCAGACACTAATGTAACTGGGATATTCATAGTAATGTGAAGGGGTAAAATTCCCTCAGTTGTAGAACTGCGAAGCTGAGAAGGGATAGACTGATTGACGGTGAAATACTGCACGGCAGAACTCGGAATGTTATCGATTTTATGAGAAACAGAACTGGCTGTTAAATTCGATGTAGCCGGAGAAATATTCCTTGATGATCCGGTTATGCGGGCAACGTTATCATAAAAATTGAGGCTGTCATTGGGGATAGGCTGATACGCCGTTATCTCGAATAAATTAAATCTTCCTTCACTTGCGGCATACTTGTACGTCTCACCTAATCTTTTTCCGAAGATTATTCTGTGATTCAGTATCAGGTCATATAATCCAGTTTCATACGTGTCTATCGCTCCTAATCTCAACGGTCTTTTACTGCTTTCATTCACGTTGTATGCTCTTTTGTAGATTGTAACGAGTCCGGGAGCAATGTAGCTTGAAGGAGCAAGCTGGAATTCACGTTCAATATATGTGTTCCCCTGCATTCTTGGCAAATCGAACTTCCAGGCATTGGGATAAACTCTGTTATTCTGTCCGTCATAATCAACATAACGATACGAAGTGTGATTCACGACCTCAGTAGTCAGAAAATAATTTATTCTCACGTTATCGGTATTGCTGTCTTCCACCGGCACAAAAACCCATTGCTCTCCTCCTATAGTTTTTTCATCAGTTAAACGCCACGTATCTCTGTCATACGCTACGATATTTCCTTCACTGGATGCATCTCTCAAAATCATTCTCAGCTCTAAGGGTTCTTCCTGTGCTCCTGATGAGCTTACGTTAGCTATAACCATTGGCTTTTGAATTCCCTGTGAGGGCACATTTGAAGGGTTCTGATGAAACGAGAACTGCTGAATTACTGTGTCAAATCTGCCTGTTGCTCTGTTTCTTTCAAGCACAAAAGAATATTTCCTCCAGGACTCATCATAATTTCCTCCTGGATGTCCCTTTGGACCCTTTTTGTCATTGTAAGGCACATCATTTTCATTCGTGATTGTGGACAACTCCAAATTGGGAGTAGTAGGAAATCTCAGAGTAGGTGAACGGAAATTCATATCGAACTCGGCATAACCGTCAATAGCAGTAATGAAGAACGTGCTTAAACTTCTGTCAGTAATCACGCTTTCAGATTTACCGCTTAGAACTTCAAGCACACCTTCATTATTTGTGATTAAATCCCCTGATACGTCAATAGCTGTTGCGTGGGAATCCCCGAACGTATTTGATGCGTTATTCAGCACCATCCATTGATACGATACACCTGAAGGCCCCTGCAAATCGTCAAACTGATAATCTGCGTAGGACACTGAGCACAAACCAACCGCAAGAACAGTGAATGCCCCTGCGGTTACAAAAATACTTTTCAACTGCATAACCTCCTAATTTTATTTTCTCGCACTGCGCGGATTACTCCTTCCACTCCTCGCACTGCGTCTTTCACTTCTCTCACTTCTTGTACTTCTCCTTGATGTCTTTGCTGCTGCTGCTTTTTCCTCTGAATGCGTTTCTTCAGCTTTCACTTCTGGTTCTTCCCTGTTAAGTTCCTCATCAGTCAAAACTGCTTTAGGCTGCGGCGCAGGTTTAGGCTTAACTGGTTTCCATGACAGGGCAGTATTGATTAAAGAGAGATAACTCAATGGATTATCTTTAGCATTTTTCGCAAAGCATTCATTAATTCTCCTTGCATAATCTGAATATTTCCTGTCATCAAGAATTTGTGCAAGGTCATTCAATGCAGAACTTGCAAACGCGTTAGCAGACGGCAGGGTATTAATGTCTTCCGCAGTTTTCAGCCTGACACAGACGTTTTTATCATCATCTGAGTTTATGTAGAAGCCCCCTAATTCTTCATCCCAGAATTTTTCAATCATTAAATCTGCAAATTCTCTCGCAATTTTTTCCCAGTCCTTGAGCTGTTTATCTCCGCAGCCAAAATGTTTAGAAGCCTTGTACAATTCTACAATTCCCCAGAGGAAGCATGCATAATCTTCAAATACTGCATCTATACCAGCTTGACCATATATCCATCTTCTATATATTTTTCCAGTTGCTTTATCTCTGAAATTCTTTTCTATGAACAACGCGTTTCTCTCAGCGATATCTTTCCATTCAGGCTGATTGAACACGACAGAAGAATATGCGAGTGCACCAATCATCAGGCCGTTCCAGTTCATTAATATCTTGTTGTCTCTTTTCAGCGGATATCTTTTATCTCTGGCCTCAAGAAGTATTTTTCTGCATTTATCCAGTCTCACGCCCACGTCAGCAGCTCTGATTCTGTAACGTTTTGACAGTTCAGTAATACTTGAAGCCTCATAAAGAATGTTCCAGCCGATTTGTGCACCGCCGATTTCATTCCAGACATTCCCGCCGGGTAAAACACCGTAAGCCGCACAGAACAAACCAGCTTCACCGTCAGGCAGAATATTTTTAATCTCGTCTTCAGTCCAAAGGTAATATCTTCCTTCACCGTCAGCAGTGTCGCCGTCAATTGCAGAGAAGAACCCGTGAACTTCAGATGACGGATCAGAGAAATCACGTGTAACGCAAAATATAATGTCTTCAGCGAGCAGTCTGTGAAAAGAATTCTCTTTAATTTCTTCAGCTTTACCTGCCGCCAAAAGCAACATGGCCTGATCGCATAATAATTTTTCAAAATGAGGAACTATCCATTTTTCATCAACAGCACTGCTTGAGAACCCTCCGCCTAAGTGGTCATGAATTCCTCCTCTCCATATACGCCGTAAAGTTATATCTGACATAATGAAGGGATCAGGAAATGGAATATTTTTCAGAGAAGGAAAAGAGAGCAAAAAGATTAGCTTATTGTATTCAGGGAACTTAGGCCCATTTTTAACACCGAAACCTCCCCATTGAAAATTAAATATGCGCCTGATATCTTCAATTGCCTCATAGGCATGCAAGGTTCTGATTTTCCCTCCCCTCTTTATTTTCCCGGATAACACATCTAATTTATCTTTAACATCTTTTGCTAAAGTCATTGCAGCACGGTTTACATCATCTCTCTGAATTTTCCACATCCATTTTAAACGCGGGAGCAATTCCGTCATTCCCAGAATTTGCCCTGTTGTGCGTTTAGGCAGCCACGTGACGCAGAAGAAGGGTTTCGCATCAGAAGTTAAAAAAATATTCAGCGGCAAGCCAGAACAGCCACCTGTTTGAACTTTACAGATTTCCGTGAAAATATTCTCTAAATCAGGGTGTTCTTCACGGTCAACACGAATAGAAATGCCAGAATCATTAAGCATCTGAGAAACTTCCTGATCCATGAAGCATTGCCTGTCCATTATCCCGCACCAGTGAGATGACGAATACCCTATGTTCAGAAATATGTATCTGTCCTCACGTTTTGCTACCTCGAAAGCCTCTTCGCACCATGAATACCAGCCTATAGGACTATTGGCCTGACTCTTGAGATAAATGCTTGATTCCATTCCCAGATGATTAACAGGAACAAAAGCAGGTTTAACTACAGAAGCCTGTTCTGAGAATTCAGCATAAGGTGAAAGACCCGCGAGGCTGTTGATGAGGGTATCATTTATCGGCATCAGCGATACCCCTAAGTTCAGATAAAGAGTCAATACTTTTCCATGCACCAAGGCGAGCAAAATCACTGTGAGAGAAATTCCCTTTTGTAATTCCAATTGAACGCACGTGAGCAGCCTTAGCAGTTACGATATCAATATCAGCATCTCCGACATAAACAGTTTCATCAACAGGAATATGCAAATGAGATAACAATTCATTCATCATAGCTGGGTTAGGTTTGTAGGGTAATTTCCCATAAGGTTCAAGTGCACCTACAATCGCGTCAAAATATTTATCGAGGCCAGTACGTTCAAGAACGAGACGGGGATATTCTCTGTTTGAGAGTACAGCGAGTTTAATTCCCATTTCGCGAAGTTCTTTCAATGTAGAGACTGTATCATCAAAAGGACGGACTAGTTCACCTTCATGCATAGCGGAGAACTCACGGTAAAGTTTAACCCATTCAGGCCGGTAATCACCTAACAGACCTTCACAGAAAGTAGGAAGGGGAGTAGCGATATATTTCATTGTGAGTTCATGAGAGACTTCTGGCAGACCTTCATGCCTTGCGACATAATTAAATCCTCCCATGATTGCATAACTTGAATCTACAATAGTCATATCATGATCAAAGACGTATAAGTTTATCACGGTAGATAATCACCTCATTAACGCCTAAGATTATTTCCCATGTTTCTAAGCATATCATTGCGCTGCTGAGTTGGGCTATTTGAATTCTGAACAACAGGCTGAGACCAGTAAGCTCTGGCATGAGTAGTGAGTTTGCCGACCAGATCAACCCCGAACATTCTTAGAATGACGCTTACACCGAGAAACAGCCAAACAACGAGAGTAAGTACAGCGATGATTCTAAAACTTGCGGATATAGATCTGTCTGCTGCTCTTTCCAGTTCTTTAACTTCCCGTTCAGTCTGAACTTTTTCTTCACGAGTTGAATATTTTTTTCTTTGAAGCGTGAAGATACTCCACAATGTTGCGCCACCTTTAGCCCATTGCCACAGACCAAGCAGAAAGATAGTAGCGGCTATGAAAGCGAGTACAGTAACCATGAACAACATAACCTCCTTTATTGTGATATTATAAACGCATAATGAATATTTTTGTTGCGGGCATAGGGCCTGGTAATTATGACTTAATAACACTATCAGCGATAGAATATGCGAAACGTTCAGATATAATTCTGGTGCCAAGAGCAGATATTAAACGAATGGGAATATCCGAGAGAGTAATCAGGCATTACATATCAGATAAGAAGATAGTGCCTTTGCATTTTCCGATGATAAGAGACGAAGCAAAATGTGTGAAAGAGCTTGAAAGTCAGTTAAGCAATCAGGACTGGCGAGGCATAAATAATATATTCTTTCCAGTAATAGGGGATTCGGTTTTGTATTCTACGGGTGAATATCTCGTGAAGGCATTCAAGGGAATAGATCCGGAAGTGAAAGTGGAAATTATACCCGGAATATCTGCGCATTCATTAGCGAGTGCATATGCAGGAGAAAACTTAGCGATGAGAGAAGAAATTTTCAGTGTGATATCGGGGACGGCATCACCTGAAAGGATATTAGCATCACTGATTGCCTCAGATGTGACCGCGATATACAAGCCCAAAGCTGTGAAGAATCTTCGTGATCTTGTGAGAAAATCGGGGGAATATTCGAGGATACTGCGAATAGATTACGCCGGTATACCAGAGAAGGAACGGATATACGAGGGAATAGAATCACTAGAAGACATAAGAGAATACATGAGCATAATAATACTATGGAAAAGGACATAAACGTATATATAAACTCTGAGAGGCTGACAGCGGTGATGAAAGAAGAAGAACCGTCATGTAAATTTTACAGGCTTTCAGAGGAACTGCATGAAGGGACGAACATAATAATCACGAGGGAAATTCCAGCAGAGAGGGATTCAACAGCGAAATATGTTTTATGTTCATCATCGCCGGAGAAATTAAGCACAGCACAACTCAAAAAATTACATATGATATGGGTACTGCCGCTGACAAAAGGGTTAGTAAGATTTTATTTTCGTAGATTACTGGAACATATAAGGCTAGAGAGGCAGCAGACGGCGGAATATAAAGAGTATCAGGAGCGAATAATGGAGATGGCGCATCAGGATTATCTGACGGGACTTGCAACTCGCTGGTATCTTCAGGAGTACGTGAAGAATAATGAGCACGAGGGAAACATAACATGCATATATTTTGACCTGGATAATTTCAAGAAAGTGAACGACAGCTACGGTCATCAGGCAGGGGATCGTGCATTAGCGGCGACGGCTGAGATGATGCAGAGGGAATTCACGGAAGGATTTTGTGCGCGAATGGGCGGAGATGAATTCATGATAGTGCTTGCAGGTAAACGAGATATAACAGAAGTAGAGAGCAAGGTAAATGAATTCATGAGCAAACTGCTGGAATATTACGGAATGACTAAGACGATGAAAGAATTATCAGTGAGTGCTGGGATATCGCAGAGGGTATCAGGAGATGACAAGAGCATAGACAGATTGATACATGAAAGTGATGTAGCATTATACCAGGCGAAGAAAGTAGGTAAGAGGTGCTGTAGGATATATGTGCCGACAATGGAAAGTGCGGAATATGAAAACATGCAGTGATTTCATATAGTATAATGTGAAGGCACAAAGAATATCAGGAAAGGGATTGACAGAATGAATCAGGCTGTTATAATGGCTTACGGCTTACGGCTTACGGCTAATCATGTAAATTTTTCAGATTCATTGTCTGTTATGAAAAGCAGATGATGAATCAAAACAGCGAACTTATCAGAAGAATCCAGCTCAAAGAATTAGAGATATTGAAAGTGTTTCAGGAAATATGCAAGCGTCATAACCTGAGATATTTTGCAATAGGCGGAACATGTTTAGGTGCGGTACGTCATAAGGGCTTCATTCCGTGGGATGATGACGTAGATGTAGCGATGCCATATGAGGACTACGAAAAATTTCTTGAGGTGGCTGATTCAGAACTTCCTGAAGGCTATGAAACATTCACTCCGTTTAATCAAAAGGGAGATCTTCATGAATACCTTTCAAAAATCCATAACATTAACACTGCTTTGATTGAAGCTCCTTGTCTCAAAGATAAATCTGCTTATAGGTATTGGGGGATTTATATTGATATATTCATGGTGCATGGAATGCCGACCTCAAAGAAAGAGTTCAGGAGATTAAGCAGAGCAGTAAGCTTTTATGGGAAATTGAGCCGTAGATTAAGAATGCCTATGTCTGATGAGCAATCTTTAAAAGGATTAGTAAAATATATGCTTTCTTTTCTCTTGCAGCACTTAGGTTTGCCTTACGATTACTTCACGCAGAAATCATACAATCTCATCAAAAATTATCCGTTAGGCTGTTCCGATAAAATAATTTTCCCCTGGAGAAAATCTAAACGTGACAAAAACGGCTGGTATACAAACATTTTCCCATACAGAGACTTCAGAAATACGGTAGAACTTCCATTTGAAGATACCACAATAACAATACCTGCTGGATATGATGATTACCTCAGGATAGAATTCGGAGATTATATGACGCTCCCTCCTGAAGAGAAGCGCAATAATCATATGTCATACGGCGGCGGAGGTATAGTAGATTTAGATAGATCGTATAAATATTATGCTGCACAGAAAGAGGCCGGTAAATTATGCTTATAGGCTACACGACAGGAGTATATGACCTCTTCCACATAGGACATCTGAACCTCCTCAAAAACGCAAAAGGAATGTGCGACCGTCTGATAGTAGGAGTAACGGTAGATGAACTCGTAAGCTACAAAGGGAAACATGCAATGATACCCTTCGAGGACAGAATAGAAATCATAAGGAGCATAAAGTATGTAGACGCGGCAATCCCACAATACGATATGGACAAGCTGACAGCATGCAAAAAGCTCGGAGCAAAGATATTATTCGTTGGAGATGACTGGTACAACACCGATAAATGGCGCGAATATGAATCAGAATTCTCAAAGAATGATATTCAGATAGTGTATTTCCCATACACGAAGGGGGTATCATCAACGAGAATATCGCAGGCATTGAATCACGTGCGGGGGTGGACAATTAATGAACATGACAGTAAGACAGATGAGTGAATTTCTGATGTATCGCTACGTATTTTCTGGGGGGGGGTGGTACGTAGATTTAGCTGATATTGATAAACACAGAGTTCCAGTTAAGACATCAGATGAACTACTTGATGCACTAGAGACCTTCACTCGCAAAGAATCTTCAGACGGTAATGCGGCATTAGCACTATCTGGCGGAATTGATTCAGCAATACTTGCCAAGTTCATGCCCAAAGGAGCAAGAGCATATACATTCAGGTGTGTAGTTCCGGGCATAAAGGTTACGGATGAATCAGAACGCGCACAGTTGATAGCGGACATATGCGGACTGAAACATGAAGTGATAAATGTGTACTGGGAAGATGTGATTGATGTCGTTGATGAATTGATGAGACACAAGAGAGCACCTGTACATTCAATTGAAACACAGATATATATTGCGGCATTGAGGGTGAAAGGAGAAGGCTTCACAAAATTTATCTTTGGCGAGATTGCAGATACTATTTACGGAGGCCTTCATGGATTGCTTTCAAGAGACTGGCTGATAGGAGAGTTCATTGACAGGTACAGTTATGTGATGCCGTATAAAGTCCTGAGAGATTACGACATGAATCTTGCACCGTATTATGAGTTTGAGAGAGACGGACACATAGACGCACATATATTCATCAACAAATATTTTCGTCAGGAGTCGCTTGGCTCATATTATAATGCATGTAATACAGCAGGAATTGAATTTATAGCACCTTACTCAAAGACATATCTTGATACCCCATTGGACTACTCACGAATCAGAAGTGGCGAATCAAAATACTTAGTGCGCGAAGCATTCATGAAACTATATCCCAATCTCGACATGCCCGAAAAGATTCCAATGCCCAGACCCGTAAACGAATGGCTCAAAAACTGGAAAGGTCCTCAAAGAAAAGAATTCTTTCCGCATTGTACAGACAACATGACAGGCGACCAGAAATGGATGGTATATTGTCTCGAACGCTATCTGAACATGGAGTGATATAATGCACTAAAAACTACAAAGGAGATTTCCCATGAACAAAATAGCAATCGTAGGAGGATGCGGTCATGTAGGTTTTCCTCTTGGTCTTGCGTTGTCCAAAGGATGCACAAAATATGTAACTGGGGGGGGGGGGCAAAATTACGTAGAGCTTATTGACATAAACACTGAAGTCATAAACGAAATCAATGCCGGAAAAGTCCCGTTTCAGGAAGAAGGAGCAGAAGAGATTCTGAGTGAAGCACTTGAAGCGGGAACATTGAAAGCTACATCGGAAATGAACACCGTCAAAGAAGCGAATGCAATAATCTTCGTAACAGGAACGCCTGTAGACGAACACCTGAACCCAAGAATACGAGACATAACCAGTGTTATTAAATTATATCTTCCATACATGAATCCCAGTCAGTTAATCATACTTCGTTCAACAATTTTTCCCGGTGTCTTTAGAGTAATAGAGAACATGCTGACGAAAGCCTTCAAAGAAAATCCAAAACTCGCGTTCTGTCCTGAAAGAATCGTACAGGGAAGAGGAATACAGGAGATATTCACATTGCCACAGTTAGTATCAGGGAACTCACACGAAGCAATTCACGAAGCCTCAGAGATATTTTCGCGTATAGCCCCGAAGATAATAGAACTAGAACCTGAAGAAGCAGAACTTGCGAAGCTCCTCACAAATTCATGGAGGTATCTTGAGTTTGCAATTGCGAATCAGTTCTACATGATGGTGGAGGAAAAAGGTTATGACTTCTACAAGATACTGAACGCATTATCAGAAGATTATCCGAGAGCTAAATATTTTGCACGTGCAGGTTTTGCAGCAGGGCCATGTTTATTTAAGGATACAATGCAGTTAAGTGCGTTCTACAACAATAAGTTCTTTCTTGGTCAGGCAGGAATGCTCGTGAATGAAGGACTTCCTGATTTCGTAGTGAGTCAGCTTGAGAGACGCATGGGTTCACTGAAAGACAAAAAGATTGCGATATTAGGAATGACATTCAAGGCGAATAACGATGATACAAGAGAAAGTTTATCATTCAAGGTTCGTAAAAATCTTGAGTTCAGAATGGCAGAAGTTCTCATACATGACCCATATTTGAAGACGCAATCACTTGAGGAAGTATTATCACAGGCAGACGGAGTGATACTCGGAGTACCTCACAGGGAATATCAGAACTTGAAGATAGAAGTTCCGTATGTAGACTGCTGGAATGTATGGAGAAAGGAGAATTAGCATGAAGATATTAGTTACAGGTTCAGCGGGATTCATATGCGGCTATCTGGTTGAAGAACTTCTTGAACATGGCCATGAAGTAACCGGCATAGATAATTTCTCGAAGTACGGGAAGGTTGAGAAGAGTTACGACAATCACCCGAACTATCACTTTGTAGAAGGCGATGCAAAGAACACGGCCTTAATGAAGGAATTAATCTCCGACTGCGACCAGGTATTAGCATCAGCAGCAATGATAGGAGGAATATCATACTTTCATCATTATGCGTATGATTTGCTTGCGGAGAACGACAGGATAACGGCCTCAACATTTGACGCTGCGATATGGGCACATGAACACAGGAAATTGAAGAAGATAAACATACTGAGTTCAAGCATGGTCTATGAATCAGCAGAGAAATTCCCAAGCCATGAAGGAGACGAACATAAATGTCCTCCTCCATTGAGCACATACGGATTTCAGAAGTTAGCATGCGAATATTACGCACAGGGAGCAAATGAGCAGTATGGTCTGCCGTACACGATAATACGTCCGTTCAACTGTGTAGGAACAGGAGAGAAGAGAGCGTTATGTGACAGTGAGATACTCTCAGGGAATGTGAAACTCGCAATGTCTCATGTAGTACCTGATTTAGTGCAGAAGGTTCTGAAGGGTCAAAATCCTTTGCATATTCTGGGTTCAGGGAAACAGGTGAGGCATTACACATACGGAGGAGATTTAGCGAGAGGAATTCGTATGTGTATTGAGAGTGATAAATCAGTCAATGAAGATTTCAATCTGTCTACACCAGTATCAACGAGTGTATTAGAACTAGCACAAGCAATCTGGAAGAAGATACACGGTGATTCGATTCCGTTTTCGTATGTCAGTGATGAACCATTCAAGTATGACGTACAGATGAGAGTACCAGATACGGAAAAGGCAGAACGATTGCTGGGGTTCAAGGCAGAGACGACGCTAGATGAGCTTCTCGACGAAGTAATTCCATGGATAAGCGAGCAGGTTAGGACAGGCGGAATATGATACTGAGCATAATAATACCTGTCTACAATGAAGGAGCAAATATCAGACAAGCAATAGATGCGATAAACTCAAAGCTGAAGTATGAGCATGAAATTCTGATTGTGTATGACTTTGATGAAGATAACACCTTACCTGTAATCCATGAACTTGGCCAAGCTAACATAAAGCTCATCAAGAACAAATACGGACGAGGAGCATTGAACGCGATTAAGACAGGGCTTGAATCAGGAACAGGAAAATATGAAATTGTAACGATGGCAGATTTATCAGACCCTCCTGAAGTGATGAACTCGATGATTGAAGTTGCAGAACGAGATAATGCATCAGTTATATGTGCATCGAGATATATGAGAGGAGGTTCACAGCACACGCATTCATTGAAAATGTTCATCAAGGGAATAATGTCCCGTACAGCAGGGGTGAGTTTGTACTGGCTTGCAGGAGTTCCTACGCATGACGCAACGAATAGCTTCAAGCTGTATGCAAAATCATTTCTCGAAAAGGTAACGATTGAAAGCACAGGAGGCTTTGAGCTTGGGATTGAACTTGTGGTGAAGGCGTTTTCAATGGGCTTAGTGATTCGGGAAGTTCCAACGGAATGGCATGACCGTACAGCGGGACAATCACGTTTCAAGATAATCAAATGGCTTCCGAATTATCTTCATTGGTATATATATGCATTCACGCACAGACGAAAGAAGGAAGGATAATCATGGAACTAGAGAAGTTATATGCAAAACGGTTTGAATCAGATACATGGAAGAAACGTAATGCGCTCTGGAAGATTTTATGTGATGAGTTCTTCAGTAGGTATCTTAAACCCTCAGATGATATTCTTGACCTGGCCGCTGGTTATTGTGATTTCATCAACAACATATGCCGCGATGATGATATGGGCAGACGAATAGCCGTAGATTTAAATCCAGATGTGAGAGAACATGCAGCACCTTTCGTTGAGGTTCATAATACGGCAGCACAGAATCTCAGCTTTCTTGAAGATAATTTGATTGATGCAGTATTTGTATCAAATTTCTTTGAGCATATACGAGACAAGGATGACATAATCACGATCCTGAATGAATGTCTGAGAGTTCTAC
>CAJOLN010000008.1 GCA_905235395.1 uncultured Synergistales bacterium | reverse complement strand
AATCGCATTCACTCCGGCAAATTTCAATGTGTATTCCTCAAGCAAACTTTCAAGCCTCCGTAATACTGCCTCGCATACAATACAGCCTTCCTTGTGGAAAAATATTACAGCGGCTTCTTCATCATCGTAAATCATCTCGTCAAATTCTTCCTGCGTAAGGTCTTTCATCGCTCGTCCTCCAGAATTTGATACACCGCTGCTCCCTCGCATTCTCGCGGAACTCTCACTCCCATTAAACCCGCTATCGTTGGGGCTATGTCTACCTGACGAATCACTCGCGTTGTCGTTATTCCATGCCTTATCCCAGAACCCGACGCTATGAATACAGGCGTTACTGATGTACCAAAAAATCCTCGCGATGTACTCAGTCCATCCCCGTGAAGCCTGTTGTAACCTTCCTCGTAAAACCCCTCACTTTAGTCATGGGGATATAAGGCGCAATTTAGTTTAGTTTTCTTGCTTTTTAGTTTGTATATCTGTATAATTTTCTTGCAGATTGAGTAAGGTAGTAACAGCCGCCAATCTGCGTAGGAACGAAAAGAAAAAAATGGCTGGGGCATCGGCCATCGGAGGAGAACTAGTAAGACGCTTTTCGGAGTGCAAGGTTCGTTGATCCCTGAATCCTCTGTCTTTAGGCATGGGGAGTATGTCAAATCCTCTTCACTTTGTATCATACTGATTATGTCGTCGCGGACTTCCTTGTAACTTTCCGCGTTTTTGATGTCCCATGCACTGTATGGGGTGCCTTTCCGCGTCAATGGGTTCGGGTAATCGGCGTGTATTCTTCCCGGCCCGGCCTTCATGATGAGAAGTCTGCGTGAGAGAAGTAATGCCTCGTCAACATCATGCGTGATGAAAAGGAAACACTTGCGGGATTTCTTCCAGATTGAACGGATATGTTCCTGCATTTTTTCACGTGTCAATGCGTCCAGCGCACTAAATGGTTCATCGAATAACACTACCTTCGGATCTGGCGCGAGTGTTCGTGCTATTGTCGCTCTCTGTTTCATTCCTCCTGAGAGCTGATGAGGATACTTGCTTCCTGCATCCTCAAGTCCTACAAGTTCAAGGTAATGTTCTACAACGGCTTTGCGCTCATTCGCCGTTAGCCCCTTCCTGCGCAGACCAAATTCAACATTCTTGTAGACCGTAAGCCATGGGAAAAGATTCTATTGTTGGAACACTACTCCCACTTCACTTGATGGTCTCGTGAAATCATGCCCCCTGAACGGAACTTTCCCCGTGCTTGGCCTCACATAACCCGCCAAGATGTTCAGCAGTGATGTCTTTCCGCAGCCGCTTGAACCAAGAAGGCATATAAAATCACCATCGTAAGCATCGAGGTTAATATCCTTCAGCGCATGAAAATATCCTCTGCCCTGCTTGAAGTTCATATCTACATCATGAAGGCTCAATAACGGTCTTTCCGTATGTTTTTCGTTCGTTCTTATCATTGTTCATTCCTCCTTATTCGTAAAACTCAGTCAGGATTGCCCAGTTGACGATAATCTCATTCATTGCAATTAACGCATATTTCATTGGCAATCCGAGTCCCTTTACCATGAGTCCGGTGGCAGCTTCAGGGTTATTCCTGGCTGAACTGATCAGCTCTTTTACGTCCGCCTCAATAAGCTGGGACTTCACTGATTCCCGCGTATATGCTCCGTCAATATCTCCTCTGTGCCATGCCGCATATATATCTGGAGGAGTCATGTCATATAGTGTGAAGTCTGATACTTTTAGTCCGTTTGCCTTTAGTACGTTAAGAAATGCAAAATGCGATGTCGTTCCGAATGGTACAGCAATCTTTTTGCCTTTCAGGTCTGATATTGAGTTTATCCCCGAAGATTTCCTTACGATTAAACCTTCACTCTCTCCAATTACGTCATGAAGATAGAACACTCTGAATGGGTAATTGTTGACTATTCCCATAACTGCTGGAGGAGTTCCTATTGTCGCAAAATCCAATGAGCCGGACTGCATTGCTGTTAGAATATCTGTGCCTGATTGAAACTCAAGCCAGCGTATTTTGATGTCCGGGAATGCCTTTGAGAGTGCACCTGTTTCCTTTACGAGTAATTCTCCATTTGGTGATTCCCAGTAACCCAGTGTGATAACTTTCGGCTGTGATGCTGCCTGTGCCCGTCCTGATGCTATGATAATCAGGAGAAGTAATGCTAATATTTTTGCCGCCTTCATGCCTTTTTGCCTCCTTAAAAATCTATGCTGTTTCCCTCTGCCATGGTGTGGCAAGAAGTATCAGTCTGCGTAATACAAGGTCTATTAATATCGCAATGAGACCCATGATGATTATTCCGAAATAAACCGTCGGGTAAAGAATGTACTTGCTCGCGTCAAGAACCATCCAGCCAATGCCCGATGCTGATGCAACCATTTCCGCCGCTACTAAAGTAGCATATGCCACACCTACAGCTGTCCTTAGTCCCGTTAGTATGTCGGGTAATGCTGAGGGAAATATAACCTTGAAGAATAGTGTGAAGCTGTCTGCTCCAAGTGAACGGGCACCGTTGATTCTGTCTCTTGGTATTCTCTGTACTCCGAATACTGTCTGAATGAATATAGGCGCAAATGCACTCAAAAACAGCAGAGCAATTTTCGATTCGTCTCCAATTCCAAGTCATAAGACTATCAGCGTGTTATATGCAAGCAGTGGAAGTGTCCTTATGCTTCCCAGCCACCACAGGAACACTACGACAAGCACTGACACAATAGAGATTAGTCCGAGTTTGTGCTTCTGTGTGAACAAAAACAGCTTATCTATCATTAATATTTATCCTCCTTCCGTGAATCTATGTACAGCCACAATTTATACATAACTGCTCTCCATATCAGGAATATCACCATAATGATCCATATTGATACCTGAGATTCGTATACGTCATCCCTGATATAACGTTCAAATTCGGGAATATCTGCGTAATAATATGCACCTGCTCCGAAATTCAATTCTTTGCTCAGTCCCATATGGGTCATCATTATGTATAATGCAGCAATAAAGGACAGGATAAGAATCACGTATGATATTTTTTTCATCGTCTTCATCGTATTCATGTCCTGCCCATTCCACCCTATAACGCTATCGCAGGCAATGGGAAATATTTCCCGCTGAGAGCTATGTACACAACTGCGAACGTTAATACGATATTGAATATTTGACCGACAACATAAAGCACTAACGGTTTGCCGCCGGAAATTTCCTCTCTTATCTCTCGGAAATTCGTACTCAGTCCAATACTCGTAAACGCTAGCACAAATGCCCAGTTCTTATATTGATCAAGGAGTTTATTAACAGAACCTACAACAGATTTTCCCAGTAACGGCTGAACTATGAATGACGCAATTAATGATGCTGCAAAGAAACCAAGTATGAATTTAGGAAGCCTTGTCCATATTTCCGATGCACTCGCTTTATGCTTTCCGTCATTCTCAACTCTCGTTGTGAAAAATACTGCTACTGCAAATGCTATGAATCCAATCATAATATTCTGAATCGATTTCACTAATACTGCTGTAGTCTGTCCTAGTTTCCCTAATGCAGTTCCCGCTACCGTAACAGCTCCCGTTGAATCTACTGTGCCGCCGATTAACGCTCCGCCCATTAGCTCACCTAATCCTGTTGCGCGAATTATTACGGGTTCAAGTACCATCATGATTATCGTGAATATGATTGAAATTGAAACAGCAAGCGATAAATCATTCTTCTTCGCATTCGAGGCTGCCGCTGTTGCTATTGCCGCTGACGTTCCGCATACACTCGTTGCACTTGCTATCGTTATCACAAATGGCTTGTTATTATCCATCTTCAGCACTCGTGTTCCGAAATACCACATGAAGATTATGACTACAGGTGTAACTAACCAGGCTATTGCAATACCATAAAGACCAAAATTTACGATGTTTGAGAACAGCACAGAGAATCCCATTATCACAATCCCGTCTTGATGTAATACTCAGTCTGCATTGCAGGTACTAACCAACTCGGAATGCCTATCGTGTTTGCTACAATGAGACCAACTATTAACGCGAAGAATGCCCACTCAAGATAACGGTTGAACTCAAATTGCGCACTTACAAGTCTCACTATTACTGCAAGAACAAACAGTGCTATGAATCCAACGAAGAACTCAGCGGATTCTCTCCCTTGAAGACTGAACCTACAGTGAAAAATACTGCAAGAACTATGAACGTATAGAGCTATACCAATTATGATAAATCCTATCACGTTAGCAATTGCGTCCTCCGAAAACTTAAAATTACCTTTTGACATAAAATACCTCCTATATATAAAAAATTTCAGGAACACATTCATTCTGCATCACTGAACTTTATTTGCACATAAAAAAACAGAGCGCCGATTCTTTGTCGTACACCCTGCTTTGATTTTTTACATTTTCAGTTAAGTCCTGTATTTACGATTCCGAGCTGCAAGGGTACGCTGAATTTCTACAATTACACATTTTCTCTGGAGGTTTCATGATTATCATGACAGGAAACGAAATTAATTTATCTCAAATGCTCGAACGAAGAGAATTACGTGCTCGTAAACAGCAGGAATTCCTTCAGAAAAACGATTCGCCTCTGGTGTCTTTCACTATGAATATTCCAGGCCCTATTAAAACTAATGAACTCATTCGCAGAGCTTTTGACATCGGTGAAATTTTATTGCTCGAAGGTTTAAATCATATTCATGCAGAAATTCTTGATGCATTTGAAGTTCATGATGATACTGGTGACGAATTACTGCTCGCTGTCGGTAATGCTGAACCTGAATCACTAAAGGACTTGGCCATGACAATTGAAAATTCTTCGGAACTAGGAAGATTATTCGACATTGATGTGATTGATTCTCATGGGAATAAATTATCTCGTGAAACTTTCAGGAAGTGCATTATATGTGATAAACAGGCTCAGGAATGCGCAAGATCTCGAACTCACAGCGTAAAAGAAATGCAAAATGCAATCGAGAACCTGCTGAACAAAATGAACATGCAATAAAAAAGCCCCTCTCATAAAACAGAGGGGACAATTTGATTCTATTCTTCCCAGAGACGTTCTAACCTGTAAAACTCCCTGCCCTTATGACTGAATACATGTACTACTATGTCTCCTGCATCAATCAACCGCCAGTTCAAACTCGCAGCTCCCTCAACCTTGCACTTCCTGCCCTCACGCAGTAACACTTCTTCTGCCGCTTCCGTCAGTGTATGCATGTGAGTCTCAGAGTTACCCGTTACGAGTATGAACGCGTCCGCTAAACTGCCTTTACCTTTGAGGTCAAGTGTTACTATGTCTTCACCGTTCTTCGATTCTAATGCCTTTACAATGCTTTCTAGGAGTTTTTCCATTTAACGTTTCACTCGCGCTCCTGCTCCGCCCATTATTGCTTCTACTTCCTTCACACTCGCCATTGATGTATCGCCTGGTGTCGTCATCGCAAGTGCTCCGTGTGCTGCTCCGTAATTCACTGCCTTCTCTGGGTCGCCTGTCGTCATCAGTCCATATACAAGACCAGATGCAAATGAATCGCCTCCGCCAACTCTGTCCATGATTTCGAGTCCGTCATATGCCTTCGACATGTATATCTCTCCGTCTGCCCAGCATATTGCCTTCCAGTCATTGACCGTCGCAGTTCGTACTGTTCTTAATGTCGTCGCTACTGCCTTGAAGTTCGGGTATGTCTTCGCTGCTTCACCTATCATCTTTTTGTAGCCGTCAATATTTAATTCTTTCAGGTTCTCGTCATTGCCTTCAATCTGAAAACCTAAGCATGCTGTGAAGTCTTCCTCGTTGCCTATCATTACATCTACATATCTCGCAACTTCTTTGTTCACTTCCTGCGCTTTTGCCTGTCCTCCGATTGCACTCCACATTGACGGACGATAATTCAAATCATATGATACTAATGTTCCGTATTTCTTCGCGGCCTTGCATGCCTCAATCACTGTCTCACATGCCTGCTCTGATAATGCCGCGTAAATTCCGCCCGTGTGAAGCCAGCGTACTCCGAGTTTTCCAAATATATAATCAAAATCAAAATCTGCTGGTGTTGCCTGTGATATTGCAGTGTTTGCCCTGTCTGAACAGCCAACTGCACCGCGAATTCCAAAGCCGCGCTCTGTGAAATTGATTCCGTTTCTGCATATGCGTCCTATTCCGTCGGTCTTCTTCCAGTAGATTAAACTAGTGTCTACTCCACCCTGTTCGATGAAATCCTTCATTAATTTTCCGACTTCGTTATCCGCAAATGCCGTTATTACTGCCGTGTTCAGACCAAAGCACTTATGAAGTCCGCGAATTACATTGTATTCTCCGCCGCCTTCCCATGCTCTGAAACTTCTCGCCGTTCTGATTCGTCCCTCGCCTGGATCTAATCTCAGCATTACCTCGCCTAAACTTACTGCATCAAATTTGCATTCTTCTGATGATCTCAAATTCAACTGCATATTATTTACCTCCGCGAATTTCTTTCACTATATCTGCCGCTTCTCTCACGAGCTTTCCAAGTTCTTCCCATTTTCCTGATGTGATTAAATCCTTCTTCACCATCCATGAACCTCCGCACGCTATTATCTTATTGTATGCGAGATAATCTCGGACATTCTTCGCATTGATTCCACCTGTGGGCATGAATTTCAAATCTACATACGGTGCTGCTACTGCTTTTATCATTGCGAGTCCTCCTGCCGGTTCCGCAGGGAAGAATTTCACAACTTTAAGGCCAAGTTCTAACGCCTGTTCCATTTCGCTGGG
The DNA here is from genome assembly GCA_905235395.1 of uncultured Synergistales bacterium. Lineage (GTDB taxonomy): Bacteria > Synergistota > Synergistia > Synergistales > Aminobacteriaceae > JAFUXM01. The sequence goes on along the minus strand of CAJOLN010000008.1, from coordinate 20,182 downwards.
TGTCTGTGTACCGGGCGTTATTGGAATGCTCCTGTCAAGACAATACTGTACAATCTTCGGATTCAATCCGGGACTCACTATGAACTTTGCTCCCGCATTTATCGCACGGTCTACCTGTTCCTTCGTCAAAACTGTGCCTGCTCCAACTAACATATCTGGAAATTCTCGCGACATTATTCGTATCGTTTCCTCTGCCGCCGCTGTCCTGAATGTCACTTCCGCGCATGGAAGCCCATTCTCACATAACGCTTTTCCTAATGCTGATGCATCTTTGGGATCATCTAGCACTACTACGGGAATAATTCCTATTTTGCTGAACTGCTCAAATATCATGATACATACTCAGCCTCCTTTAATTGAATATTATATTAGAGATTGCCTATTCTTAATAATTTTTCTGATAAAGAAAAAGCATAAAAAAAACTTCCTCAGCCACCAACAACTGAGGAAGAATGCAAGTAAGGTTCTTTTTAAGATTGATTCAATTCAACCTAAATGGGCAATACTGGATTTGAACCAGTGACCTCTTCCGTGTGAAGGAAGCGCGCTAACCCCTGTGCCAATTGCCCACGCATTAACGTAAAAAATTTTACAGCAAACATTCTCAAAGTCAAGAATTTATATCTACACACAAAAAAAATTTTACGCTACAATCTTTGCATTCCAAATTTTAATTTCACAGGAGGTTTTTTTAATCATGAAAAAATTTTTTTCACTCTTGGCCTTAGCCGCAGTTTTCGCTTTATCGTTTGCTTCTCTCGCAATCGCAGAGACATTTGAACTCAGAATCTCAACAACTCAGACTGAGACATCAATGATCTATGCAGGACTCAAAGCCGCAGCAGATGAGATAAACGAGAAGACAAAGGGGAACGTCAAAGTCACAATCTATCCTTCATCACAGCTCGGAGGAGAAGAGGATATGATTGATCAGGCAATCGCAGGAATCGGAATCGCCGTTCTCAGTGACGCAGGAAGAATGTCGAATTACGTTAATGACATCGGAATATTCAACATGGCCTATTTTGTTGACAATTACGATGCAGGCTTGAAGGTCATCAATACGGCGACATTCAAAAAATGGACAGATGAACTCGTGAATCAGGGTTTGCGAATCTTATGCTTCAACTATTACGACGGTGCAAGATCATTCATGCAGAACAAAGAAGTGAAAACTCCAGCAGACCTCAAAGGCGTAGTAACCAGAACTCCGAGTGCAGCACCATATAACGCATCAATTAAGGCAATGGGTGCAACTCCGTATAACATCGCGTGGTCGGAAGTCTACAATGCAATTCAGACAAAGATGATTGACGCTTGTGAAGTTCAGTACACTTCAGCCGTATCAACTCACATCTACGAAGTCTGCAAGTACGTGGCCAAGACTGAACACATCAACCTCTTTAACTGTCTGGTCTGCGGTGAAGCATGGTTCTCAAAACTTCCTGATGAATACAAGAAAATCATACTTGAGGCTTGCTACAACAACGGCATAAAGAATGCACGAGAGATTGAAGCAGCACAGGCAGATTTAGAGAAAGTGTTAATCAGTAACGGAATGACAATCACGAAAGTAGACAAGGAAGAGTTCAAGAAAGCAGCAGCATCTGCATATGAGGAGCTTGGCTGGACAGAATTACGCAAAGCAATCTACAAGGAAGCCGGACTTTAATCGTCATGTGAAAATCAGCGGGGGTTAATATGCCCTCGCTTTTTGTTTGGAGGAATATATATCATGAAGACGTTCTACAAAAAATTTTGTGAGCTTGAACAATGGACTGCATTATTGCTTCTAGCGGGCATTACACTTCTTGTATTCATTGCGGCATTAACTCGCACTTTCGGTTACCCAATCAACTGGGCACAAGATGCAGCTCTCGTTATGTTCGCATGGATGTGCTTTCTCGGCGGTGACATAGCAGTACGTACAACAGGTTTAATTGGCGTTGATATGTTCGTGAAAATGCTCCCGAAATCGCTTCAGAAGACTCTCGATATTGCATTCAAAATTATCATTCTTGTATTTCTCGGTGCACTCGTAGTATATGGCTATCAGTACGCAAAGGGTTATTCACGCCGAATGATTACGACACTGAATATATCTTATGCATGGGTTACGTCATGTGTACCAACAGGCGCATTCTTAATGTTCATAAATACAGCAGTGAATCTCATTGATTCGATTAAGAGACCAACATCAAAATGGGGTGAAAATTCATGAGTACCGCAATCATAATATTTCTCGTATTTCTCGTTCTCGGAATGCCCGTAGCTTTTGCAATCGGTCTTTCAGGTTTCGCATTCTTCATCATTAAAGGACTTCCCATGAGCATACTCGTTCAGAAATCAATATCAACAACTCAGAGCTTCACCATGCTTGCAATTCCACTTTTCATTCTCGCAGGCAACCTCATGAATGCTACAGGAATTACACGACGCTTAATGAGGCTCGCAAATGTTCTTACTGGTCATATGTGGGGAAATATCGGACAGGTTTCATGCGTACTCTCAACGTTAATGGGAGGTGTATCTGGTTCTGCTGTTGCTGACGCGGCAATGGAGACGCGTATACTTGGCCCTGAGATGACACGCTTAGGTTACGCTAAAGGTTGGTCTGCGGCAGTCAATGGGTTATCTGGTCTTATAGTTGCTACAATTCCTCCTTCAATGGGATTAATTATCTATGGCACTGTCGGTGAAGTTTCAATCGGAAGGTTATTCATGGCAGGCTGGGTTCCAGGATTGCTCATGATGATTCTCATGATGATTGCAACAAGTTTATCTGCTCACGGGCTCGGCTACAAACCCGAACACGAAAAGCGGGCATCATTCACAGAGATTATGAGGGAAGTAATATCTTCAATATGGGCTTTAATGTTCCCTGTTCTCTTAATCGTCCTGATTCGATTCGGCATAATGAGTCCGTCAGAATCAGGTGCGTTTGCATGTGCATATGCTATCTTTGTCGGAACTGTAATATATCGTGAACTCACATGGAAAGTTCTTATTCAGACACTCAAGGATTCAGTTCAGGACATAACAGTTATCACAATCATATTATGTTTCTCAGGCGTATTCGGTTACGGAATAGTCTTCGATAATCTCACTACTGCTATTGCTTCTGCTCTCGTATCTGTAACATCGAACTCAACTATGCTTCTGTTCCTTGTCGTATTGTTCCTGTTACTTTGCGGGTGCTTCATGGAGACGACAGTTATAGCTCTCATTCTCACTCCGATTTTGCTTCCCGTAATGCAGAGAGTAGGAGTTGATCCTGTAGTTTTTGGAATGATAATGATGACTACTGTAACATTCGGCGTAATGACTCCTCCCGTTGGAACCGGCCTTTATGCTGTAAGTGATATTATGGGCTGTCCGATTCAGGAAACAGTACGTTATGGCTGGATGTTCTACCTCGCTGTCATTCTCGTAGTTGTCTTTATGGTCTTCTTCCCTGAAGCTGTATTATGGCTGCCGAACCTCGTATATGGAGCGTAAATCATGAGTTGAATCAGTAAAGAGCAGCGGTCAGATGATTTATACTGCGAAGATAATCACGCCGCTGCTTTTCGGAAATATATCTCAGACTAAACTCTAAAACTTTTCGTAGCCCTCTCCTGCCTTCTTCACGTTCATTACTCCCGGAGGTGTGATATGCATTCCAGCAATTGGAATCTTTTTCCATGATGCATAATCCAGAATGAATTTTCGTGACTGAATCGCTTTCTCAGGGTCAACATCATAACGCACAGCTACGTCTGGCACTGGCAGTTGTATAGCCTGAAAATGCATAATATCTCCAACAACTAACAGCTTCTCATTTCCTGCCTCAACAAGATAACTCACATGTCCGGGTGTATGTCCTGAAGTATCAATTGCACGAACTCCTTCAGTAACCACATCACCGAAATTGAACAGGTGCATATGCTTTTCATACTGTCTTAATGCCTCAATCACTGCTTTGCTCTTCACGTCTTTGACCCAGTAATCATATTCAGGTCTCGAAACATAAAGTTCTGCATTGGGGAATTCAGCTTTGCCTTTGTCATTGATGAGACCTCCGAAATGATCCTGATGAAGATGCGTAATCAGAATCAGTTTTACGTCTTTAGGTTTGATTCCGTTCTTTGCGAGTTCACGTGCAATATGTCCGTCATGAAGTCCAGTATCAAAAAGTGCGGCGTTATTTCCAAACTTCACATAGAACGCTAGAATTTGACTCTTCATTTTTCCGTCGGGAAAATACTTTTGAATCTGTTCATCAGTTGCTCCGATTAAAAGTGAAGTATCATTTTCACCAGTGCGGTCTAAAAGTGAAATGACTTCGATTGAACCTGCAAATGAAGATGAAGCGAAGAGAACTACAGCCAACATTGCGACTAAAAATTTTGTCATAATGAATCACCTCAAGGAAATTCTAGCATACGTTCTTGGTGTATAATTACTCAAATTTTATTCATGGGAGGCTTCTATTCATGAAAAGAAAGTTTTTATTGTCAATCGTCCTCGTTTTACTTCTCGCTTTCTCCGCTTCAGCAAAAATTCACAGTGAAGTAATTCCTCTTGAACGCAACGGAATCAAATTGCACCTCAAATGCATAACCTCAGAAGATAATGCAAGTCCTCTTCTGCTCGTTCATGGCCTAACGTATTCATCACATGAATTTGATGTAAACGTCAAAGATTACAGCCTCGCAAGATATTTCGCAAAGAACGGATTCAGCGTCTACCTTCTTGATATTGCAGGCTATGGTTTATCACAGGAAGTTAAAGACGGATTCATGCCCAATTCAGATTATGCTGCTGAAGATATTGCTGCTGCGGCAAAAGTCATTCTTGAGAAGAGTGGACGAAAGAGTCTCGATGTTCTTGGATGGAGCTGGGGAACTGTTACATCAGGAAGATTTGCGGCAAAGTATCCCGAACTCGTTCACAGGTTAGTGCTTTATGCTCCAATCGTGGCAGGGCTTGCTGATGTTGAGGTCAAAGATGCGTTCAATCATAACGCATGGATTCATGCGGCAGGAGATTTCCAGAAGAATAAGGACGGAAGCATAAACTACAAGATAACTGAACCTGAGGTTGTGAATGCATTTCAATCAAATTGCTGGCGTTACGATAAGGATTCAGGTCCGAACGGAGGCAGAAGAGATTTGCTTGTAGCACCAGATAAGAGACTCATTCCAACTGCAAAACTCACAATGCCTGTATTGCTCATTGCTGGATCAAAGGATGAATACGTTTCACCTGAACTCTGCAACGAAGCATTCAAGACACTTCCGAATAATCATTCAAAGATTGTGATTGTTGACGGTGCTGCTCATGCGATGATGATGGAAAAGCCGTACTATAAGAAATTTAGAGAATCAGTTTTGGAATTCCTGAAAGCTAATTAATTTGACACAGAAAATATCGGGAGTATAATAATCACTCGTCAACCTCTTAAAGCAAAAGCGGGGGTGGCGGAATTGGTAGACGCGCAAGACTAAGGATCTTGTGATCAATTTAAGTATCGTGGGAGTTCGATTCTCCCCCTCCGCACCATTTTAGAAAATAAGATTTCTCTGACAGATTAAGGCCAGAGAAATTTTTATATGTTGTGCTATAATTTGCGCAAAATTTTTCTGAAGGGAGCTTGACTTGTTAGTGATAAATTTGTATAATCACGTATCACGTATCACGTATCACGTATCACGTATCACGTATCACGTATCACGTATCACGTATCACGTATCACGTCTAATCTATTCTTAATTCTTAATCAGCACAAGAAAATTTCATTATACATCAATATCGGGAGGAAATAAAATATTATGGTCTTCTCGTCTGGTGTATTTATGATTCTTTTTCTTCCAGCACTTCTGATTCTCTATTATGTCTTCGCAAAATCCAGAACCGCAAAGAATATCACGCTTTTAATAACAAGCCTTCTGTTTTACGCGTGGGGTGAACCTGTCTTTGTGTTCATTATGATTCTCTCGATATTCTTCAACTGGTATCTTTCGCTGAAGATGTCAGTGTCTTCACACAGAAAGATTTTCATGATTACTGCAATATCTTTTGATGTCCTCTTGCTGTTCGTGTTCAAGTACGCTTCATTCATATCGCTGAACTTGGCCATGCTGACGGGAAATGATTCATTGAGGGTGAATATTGCATTGCCAATCGGAATATCATTCTTCACGTTCCAGATGATGAGCTATGTCTTCGATGTCTATTACGCTAAGACCAAAGCACAGAAAAATCCGTTTTACGTTGCATTGTACATATCGTTTTTTCCACAGTTAATCGCCGGGCCTATCGTGAGATATAACCAGATTGAATCGGAGATTGAGATTCGCAATGAGAACTTTGATGACTTCTCTGAGGGCGTAAGGAGATTCATTTATGGTCTCGGAAAGAAAGTATTGCTTGCCAATTTCATGGCACAGATTGCAGATAACGTCTTCGGATACATAATCAATCCGTCTGTTTTGATGTCATGGTATGGTGCGTTGGCTTACACATTGCAGATATACTTTGATTTCTCTGGTTATTCGGACATGGCTATAGGTTTGGGTTTGATGTTCGGGTTTCACTTTGAGGAGAACTTCAACTATCCGTATCTTGCTTCCAGTGTTTCTGACTTCTGGCACAGGTGGCATATCTCGTTATCGCGGTGGTTCAGGGATTACGTGTATATTCCTCTGGGAGGCAGCAGAGTGAATCATTCCCGTTGGTTATGGAATATATTTGTTGTCTGGTTACTGACTGGGATATGGCACGGAGCGAACTGGACGTTTATTTTGTGGGGATTGATATATTTCGTACTGCTTGTGATTGAACGAGAGACGAAGATTATTGAATGCATGAAGGGATTATCACATGTATATACGATGCTGATAGTGATTCTTGCATGGGTAATCTTCAGGAGTGAAAGTATCGGTGCGGGAATGAGTTATCTTGCGTCAATGTTCGGTCTTATGGGAAATGCTTTTTGTGATTCAGGGTTCATTGAGTATATTCATAACACATGGCTTGTTGCAATCTTCGCGGTTATCGGTGTGTTTCCTGTGGTGAGAGTTCTGAAGCGTAATGCATGGATTGAATCGTTATGGCTGATTCTGGTGTTCGTGCTTGCGTTCGCGGAAGTTTTGAGTGCGAGCTATAACCCATTCATATATTTCAATTTCTGAATCAACCTTTCATTTTGATATAATCTCTTTATCATTTTTCTTTATCGAAAGGAGTTGTACTTCTTGAAAAGTTTCATGGATCATGATTTCCTCCTTAATACTCAGACTGCAAGAACGCTTTTCCATGAAGCCGCAGAATGTTGTCCTATCATTGACTATCATTGTCACCTGAACCCAAAGGAAATATACGACAACATTCACTATGAAAACATCTCTCAGGTATGGCTCGGCGGTGATCATTACAAGTGGAGACTAATGCGCTGTGCCGGTGTTCCTGAAAAATTCATCACAGGTGACGCAAGTGAACATGACAAGTTCATAAAATGGGCTGGCGTTTTAGGAAAGGCTATAGGTAACCCGCTGTACCATTGGAGCCATTTGGAACTACGCAGGTATTTCGGTTATGATGGCATACTCAACGCATCAACAGCTGAATCTGTATGGGAACTCTGCAACGAAAAACTTCATCAGCCTGACTTCGGCGTAAGAGACTTAATCAGACGCAGTAACGTTGAGACGATATGCACAACTGATGACCCGATTGATTCCCTAGAGTGGCATGAGAAAATTAAAAATGATGAATCATTCAAAACGAACCTCTTCCCCGCATGGAGACCAGACAAAGCCATGAACATTGAAAAAGAAACATGGCTGGATTACATTCATGTTCTGGAAAAAAGTTCAGAAATACGAATCACTTCATTTGACGATCTCAAAAATGCTCTTCTAAAACGCATGGACTTCTTTGCAGCTCACGGGTGCAAGCTCAGTGATCACGCGCTTAACTATGTGATGTACGCAAAGGCAAATGATTCTGAGATTGAAAAAATTTTCCAAGACAGGCTTAACGGAAAGATACCAGACGAATTGAGTACAGCAAAATTCAAAACAGCTTTCATGCTCTTCGCGGCGAGGGAATATCACAGAAGAGGGTGGATCATGCAGTTACATTATGGTTGCAGAAGAGACAACAACACTCCTATGTTCCAGAAAATTGGGCCTGACACAGGATATGACTGCGTAGACAACAGTGCTCCTTCTGTTCAGACCGCACAGTTCTTAGGTGCTCTAGAGGCAACTCATGAATTGCCAAAGACCATTCTTTACAGCTTAAACGGCAATGATAATTCTGCAATTGATACTATATGCGGATGTTTTCAGGATGATTCAATTGATGGAGTATCTAAAGTTCAGCACGGCTCCGCATGGTGGTTTGAAGATCACTTTGAAGGCATGACTGCTCACATGAAATCACTAGCATCACTCGGCTACCTTCCGGGTTTCATCGGTATGCTCACTGACAGCAGAAGTTTTTTAAGCTATCCGAGACATGAATACTTCAGACGAATAATTTGCAGGCAATTGGGTGAATGGGTTGAAGATGGCTTTTTCCCTGATGACATTGATACCCTGAAGGACATCGCTCGATCCATAAGCTATGGAAATGCAAAGTTGTTTTTCGCTTTCTGATTAAGACAAAAAAAATTGCCGCTATCCTCTTAATGAGGGTAACGGCTTTTTTTCTCTTTCGCTGTCTGTTACATGGAATATCCGAATACCGCAGGAAGCCACATGCTTATCTGAGGGACAAACGTTATGAGCAACAGCGTAACTAACATGCACAGATAAAACGGTAATGTTGCCTTAACTACTTTTTCCATTGGCAATTTCGCAATCGCTGAACCTATAAACAGAACACTTCCTACAGGAGGCGTGAGCAATCCTATTCCGCAATTAAGAATCACCATTATTCCAAACTGTACCGTTGATATTCCTATTGACTGTGCCACTGGAAGCAATATCGGTGTTGAAATCAGGATTATAGGTGCCATGTCCATAATACATCCAAGCACTAATAGAATTGCATTGAGCATCAGGGCTATTGCTATGGGATTATCGGAAATGCTCTTAATGAGATTAGCTGCCTTTGCTGGTACATGAAGCATTGTAAGACAGTAACCAAAGGCCGCTGATGTTGCTATGAGAATCAAAACTATTGCGAGTGTCTCAACACATGTATCTAATGCCTTCCACACTCCTCGCCACGTGATTCCCCTGTACACAAATACAGAGACTAGTAACGAATACACTACTGCTATTGCCGCAGATTCAGTTGCTGTGAATACTCCTCCAACAACTCCGACTACCACTATGAGAATTGCGGCTAATGCCCAGAAGGATTCAAGAAATTGCTTTATGAATACGGCAAAACTGAATGGATCTCCCTTAGGATATTTGCGCCTGACAGAAATTATGTATGACCCTATCATCAGTGACAGCGCAAGCAATGCACCAGGTATGTATCCGGCCATGAATAACGCACCTACAGATACTCCTCCTGCTGTTGTTGCGTAGATGACCATGTTGTGACTTGGCGGCACTAGCAATCCCTCACATGATGACGTTATAGTTACCGCCGTTGAGAAATCTGAATCATATCCTTCTTTCACCATCATGGGGATTAATATTGAACCCAGTGATGCCGTATCTGCACTCGCTGAACCTGATATGCCACCGAAGAAATATGACGCAACTATGTTCACCATTGCTAAACCTCCACGCATCCAGCCGACTAATGACCCTGCTAATGCTATCAGCTTCTCAGAGATTCCTCCCGTGCCCATAAGCACACCCATTGTTATGAAAAATGGGACTGCCATTAAACTAAATGACCATATACCTTTGACCATCTGCTGAGGAAACGTTACCAGAGCCTGACCTTGAGAGATCAAACAGAAGACTGTAGATAATCCGACAGCATAAGCAATCGGAAACCTCAGGAGAATCATAATTAAGAAACTACCCAAAAGCACAAGAGTTGAAATATCTTCAGGACTTAGCGTATAATTCATCAGTCTTTCTCCTTTCCTAAGAGTTCTTCAATGTCCGTGAATATCTGCTCAATCTCAAAAATTATCATTCCCGCTCCTGCTACTGGGATTGGCAGATACATCCACACTCGGCTTAACTGCGGAAGAGATTCATAACGGCCAAATCTCGCTAACGGAGAATTGCAGACCTTGATTCCATAAAACAACATTACAATACCCAATGAGAAAACTGCAACATCTGAAAGCAGATCAAGGAATCTCACAAGCCGCTTCGGAAGATACGCGTCAAATGATGTCATTCGTATATGTGCCTTCCTTCTTATTGCCAGTGTTGCAGACAGTACCGCCATGTATACCATTAAGGTCAATACGATCTGTTCACTCCATGCAGGATCAGGAATAAATGAAATATACCTTCCGGCAACTGCCATTGACGTTATGCCTACGTCTGCTATCAACAATAACTTACACACTAACATTATGAGTTTATCTGTCCAGTCATAAACGGTATGAAGAACTTTTAACATATTTGCCCCTTTCTCTGCGCTTTATAGCAATAATAAAATGGCAGAGGGCCGCGCAGTACCCCCACGCCATTTTTTCCCTTTTGATTCGTTGATTCCTTCTATTGAAGCTCAACTATCTTCTTGTAAAGCTCAGACTGGCTTGATGTATTGACCTTAATTGTGTTCTGGCATGCTTCAACCCATTCTGCTTTATTCTTAACTTCTACTACATGAGTGCCAGCTTTCGTAAGCTGATCAAGAACTTTCTTCTCTGCCTCTTCAGAGTACTTCGCGTTATCATTCTGAACAACTTTTCCTGCCTCTATCAGCCAGGCTCTCTGCTGTTCGGTCAGTTTGTCCCAGCAAGAATCCGCTATGATGATCTGTACTGCTCCAAGCGTATGACCATCAAGAAGAAGATACGGTGCTACTTCCTGAAACGCATTGGAACGATAATTTGCTACTGGCTGTTCGGCTCCGTCTGTTACTCCCGTCTGAAGTGCGCTGTATAACTCCGTGAAGTTTACAACCGTCGGGCTAGCTCCGAGATCTCGTACCATGCCAGTCATTATTGGGTCTTCGGATACTCTAATCTTCTTTCCCTTCAGATCCTTTAAGCCTGCGACTGCTTCCTTAAAGAAGAAATGACGAAATCCTTCTTCTCCGTAGCAAATGCCTCTCAGAGGAAGTCCTATTTCCTTTGGCTCCGCAAGAAATTCTGCCGCTAAATCACTATTCGCAAATTTCCAGAAATGCTCACGGCTGACAAACGTATAAGGAATTGAGAGAAGCATTGCCTTCTGACAACCATAGCTTGAAAGCGCAAATGCACTTATTCTCATTATGTCTACAGTGTCTCCTCCTCCAAGCATGCCGTCAAGTATCTGTGCCTCAGTTCCTAATACTCCTCCTGCCTGCACGTCTATCTTGACCTCACCTTTCGAGAGCTTCTCGACTTCTGTCTTGAAGGTCATAGCAATGTGCCCTACAATCGTATCCAGAGGATTAACCTCAGCATACACCAATGTCACAGGCTTTGACATGGCCGGTACAGCACTAACCAATAAAATCACCAAAAGTGATACGGAACATAAAAATTTACGCATAAAACCAACTCCTATTATATTTTTTTATGGAAAGGTCTACAAAGTCGTACCCGTCTTGAATATGGCAAGACTTTGAAAACCGTTTTCCTCATTCTTCGTCCTCTTACCTTCAGCAACACGAATCACATGATCGAAAAGTTCCTGTGACTTTTCAGCAATCGTGCCTGATTCGACAAGAGTACCTGCGTTGAAATCTATCCAACGTTCTTTATGCTTTGATAACTGAGTATTGCTTGATATCTTCATCGTCGGGACTGGACAGCCAAAAGGTGTTCCTCTTCCCGTCGAAAATAATACTATCTGTGCTCCGGCGGCAGCTAGTGCCGTTGACGCTACAAGGTCATTGCCGGGAGCTGATAGAAGATTTAATCCTGATTCCTTTACTTGTTCACCGTATGCTAAGACATCAACAACAGGAGAACTTCCGCTCTTCTGTGTACAACCTAACGCCTTATCTTCGAGAGTCGTAATGCCTCCTGCCTTGTTGCCTGGAGAAGGATTCTCATAAACTGGCTGGCCCGATTCCTCAAAATAGGCCTTGAAGTCATTGATTAACTTCACCGTTTTTTTATACGTTTCTTCATTCTTACAGCGATTCATTAATATCGTCTCGGCACCAAACATCTCCGGCACTTCAGTCAAGATCGTACTGCCTCCGTGAGCTATCAATAAATCCGAAAATCCTCCTATTGTAGGATTAGCTGTGATTCCAGATAAGCCATCACTGCCCCCGCACTTCAGACCAACAACCAGTTTTGAAACAGGGCATTCGCTTCGTATATCGTGATTCATAAATTCAGAAATCTCACGCAGAAGAGAAAATCCAATTTCAAGCTCATCTTCAACGTCCTGAGCATTGAGAAATTTTACTCTCTCTGATTCATAATTTCTCATTTTTTCCTTTATTGTATCTATGCCACTGTTCTCACAGCCAAGACCCAAAAGAAGAACCCCTCCAGCGTTCGGGTGAGTCACAAGATCTGCAAGAATTTTCCTCGTGTTCTCCTGATCTTTTCCCATTTGCGAACAGCCATAGGGATGAACAAACGCCCGGACATTTTCAACGTGATTCCCTAAAAGAGCCTTTGCTTTCTTCTCTAATGATTCTGCAATATCATTCACACACCCCACTGTTGGGATTATCCATAGCTCATTGCGTACCCCAACTCTACCGTCTTTCCGGGCATATCCCTTGAAAAATCTCTCCGGCAAATTACGAATCATAGGCTTAACTGGAGAGTACGTGTAATCATGTGCTCCAGACAAAAGAGTTTTCATATTATGTGTGTGTACATGCTTTCCTCTTTTGATGTCCTCCGTTGCTTCTCCAATTGGAAATCCGTATTTTATTACTGCCTCTCCTTTAGCAATATTCCTAAGAGCAACCTTATGCCCCATATGAATATCTTCCTCTGCATTCAAGACCGTACCTGCTCCTGTTACGTTCACTCTCTCCCCTGCACTCAAAGGACGCAGAGCAACAGCCACAGAATCTTTTTCATTAATCCTGATTAACTCGTTCATGCAATTCCCCCTTGATATAACGTATATGGATTTAATTATTATATGTTATATAATGTTTATGTTCAAAGTTCATTTTTTTTTTCATCATAATTTTCTCAAATTGTAAGTAGTTTTCATTTATCAGAAACACACTTTAAGGAGGCTTCATAGTATGAAAAAACTTGTCGCTCTATTCGTATTTGTGATGCTTATTCTATCAGCATCATCTTCAATGGCTGAAGTAGTTTTACAGCTCGGTCTCGAAAATTCCATAAGTGAGCCAATCGGTCAAGCCGTTACCAGGTGGTCAGAACTTCTCAAGGAACGTAACACAGGCTTGATAATGGAAGTCTTTCCAGATTCGCAATTGGGAAATAAGACGGACATTATCGATCAAATGCTCATAGGTGAACCTGTGATGACCCTCGCTGACGGTGCATTCTTCGCTGACTACGGAGTTCCTGATATGGGAATAGTGTTCGGGCCGTTCCTCTTCACGAACTGGGATCAGTGCTGGAAACTCATAGAATCAAATTGGTGGAAAGAACAGTGTGAAAAGCTCAACAAAATGGGGTTAAGGGTCATAGCGTCTAATTGGGTATACGGCGAGAGACATATATTAACAACCAAGCCAGTTAAAACTGTAGAGGATCTTAAAGGTCTTCAAATCCGCGTTCCGACAAATCAGATTCAAACAAAAGGTTTTGAAGTCTTAGGTGCAACTCCCGTAGGAATGAGTCTCGGTGATGTCTATACAGCATTGCAGCAGGGAACGATTGACGGCGGAGAAAACCCATTGAGCACACTCTACGGAAGAAGACATCATGAAGTTGCAAAGTATCTCATTCTTGACGGCCATGTCCTGAACTATACGAACTGGATTTGCTCTTCAATGTGGTTTGACAGTCTCACACCTGAACAGCAGAAAGCACTTATTGAGACTGGCCATGAAGCAGGAGTATTCAACAATGAACTTCAGGCAAAAGCTAATGACTATTACCTTGACCTCATGAAAAAAGAAGGAGTAAGCGTTGTAGTACCTGATGAAAACGTACTCAAAGGATTCAGAGAAAAGGCTAAAAATTTCTACAAAGAAGGCCCTCTCTTCAAATGGTCTGACGGCCTATATGAAAAAGTTCAGGAAGCAATGAAGTAATTTGTAACTAAATATATAATGGGATAATTGTAAACTCTTATTTCCAAAGTTTGCAATCCCCATTATTTTTTACCTTGTGGGAGGCGATATTATTGCTAACAAAAAAAGTTAATCTCCTGGTCAAAACTGTCTGCAATATAGATCTCATAATTGCATGTTCCGCTCTGGTAGTCCTAACTATCATCACTGTAGCAGGAGTTTTCAAGCGTTACGTAGTTAAAGACCCTATTCTATGGCAGGAAGAAATATCGGCATTCTGTCAGGTCTGGATGGTGTACATGGGAGCAAGTGTAGGTTTCAGAACAGGAAGCCATGTTGCTATTGAGCTGCTTGTTGATGCAATGCCTAAGAATTTACAAAAAATCATAAGCTATCTCATAGACTTAATCGTATTGTTCGTTCTGGTCTTTCTGCTCGTTAACTCTAAAGACTATATTGCTCAGGTCTTCGGACGTTCAGGCAGGACAACTCCAATTCTGCGAATTCCGTATACATACATCTATGGCATTGCCCCTTACGGCTGTGCTCTCATGATAGCAAGCTACTTCCTCTCAAAGTATGCCCCTGTCTTCACGAAGGCAATTGAATCACCTGAAGAGGAGGCGATCAAAGAATGATTAATGAGCCGATTCTTACAATTGCAGGTGTTCTCTTGCTGGTGATACTTCTAAGAAAATTGAAAGTAAACTTTGCTATGATAATTGCCTGTGCCGTTATTCTTATCGTTGCCATGAATATATCTTTGATAAAACCATTTCTTGAGGAAATTGGAAAATCAATGAGTACTAACACAATTCTAGGAATTTCAGCCGTATTCATGTTAGTTCTGTTGTTCCTCAAAGTTCCTGTATTTGTCTCCGTACTTGGCGGTTCATTGATGTATATTCTGCTGAATCACAAAATTAATCTGGTAATCTTTGGACAGAAAACAGTAACAGGTACAGAAAGTGCTTCACTCTTGGCTATTCCTTTTTTTGTGTGCGCTGGAACTTTCATGAATCACGCGGGAGTTACTACTAGAATTATGAATTTCTGTTCTGCTGTAACTGGACGTATGACAGGCGGTTTAGCTCAAGTGAACGTCCTCCTTTCAACTTTAATGGGAGGGTTGTCAGGTTCAAATTTGGCTGATGCTGCAATGGAAGCAAAAATGTTAGTCCCAGAAATGGAAAAACAAGGCTTCTCAAAAGAATTCTCTTCTGTTGTTACGGCGGCCTCTGCTATGATCACTCCTCTGATTCCTCCAGGAATAGCTATGATTCTTTATGGCTGTATTGCTGACGTGTCCATAGGAAAGCTATTTATGTCGGGAATTACTGTAGGAAGTCTATTATGTATTGGCATGATGATTCTTGTACATATAATTTCAAAGAAAAGAGGTTATGTGCCAATTCGCAATAGAAAGATGACAATAGCCGAATTCTGGCAGAACCTCAGACCTGCATTACTGCCTTTGTGTCTTCCTGTTATCATCATAGGCGGCATTCGTCTTGGCGTGTTTACAGCAACAGAAGCAGGGGCTATAGCTATCGTGTACGCGATTATTCTCGGTGTGTTTTACGGCGAGCTGTCATTTAAAGGAATCATTAAAGCATGCAAGGAAACCGTATGTACAACTGGAGGAATTATGCTGATAGTTTCGGCTGCGTCGGTTTTCTCATGGATTCTGACTAAGGAACGAATCCCTCAGCAATTGACTCAGTTCATCGTGTCGTTCTGCCCTAATAAATATGCCTTCCTCATTGCCGTTAATATTTTCCTTCTCATCGTCGGCATGTTCATTGAAGGTAATGCTACTATGATCGTGCTTGTCCCTCTGCTTGCTCCTGTGGCTCGTCAGTACGGTATAGACGATATTCAATTTGCTATGGTCTATATCTTCAATAATGCTATAGGTGCTTTATCCCCTCCTATGGGAACGTTAATGTTCGTTACATGTTCTGTCACTGGCTGCAAAACAAAATCATTCATGAAGGAAGCAATACCCTTTTATATCCTTCTCGTGATTCTGTTAATGCTTCTTACATTTTTCCCGCCATTGACAACTGCCATAGTTAAATTAACATACGGTGGGTAACTTTTAGAAAGGAGAATTTGATTCATAATGTCTCAATTAAACTATCGTGTTCTGAAAGAATCCGGATATAATGGATTCATTCTGAGAGATGCTCCTGAAAAGGTCGTGCAGTTTGGTGAAGGTAATTTCCTTCGGGCATTCGCTGATGACTTCTTCGACATTGCAAACGAGAAGGCTGGCTTTAACGGTAAAGTAGTAATGATTCAGCCTATTGCATCAGGATTATCTGACATCATCAACAAACAGGAAGGTTTGTACACTTTGTACCTCAGAGGCAGCGAGAAAGGCAGAAGGATTGACGAAAAAAGAGTTATATCTTGCTGTAGCAGGGCACTCAATCCATATGGTGAATGGGAAAAAGTGCTTGAGCTTGCCAGAAGCAAAGACATTGAAATCATCGTAAGCAATACAACAGAAGCAGGGATTGTACACGAATCAGAATCCCGATTTGAGCAAAATCCTCCGATAAGTTTTCCGGCAAAGCTCACTAGATTCCTTTTTGAACGATTCAATGCTGGTCTTCCTGGCCTCGTGATTCTTAGCTGTGAACTCATTGATAATAATGGCAAGGAACTTCTGCGCTGTGTCAATGAGTACATCAAGGACTGGAAACTTAATGATTCTTTCAAGGCATGGGTAAGCAATGAAAATCTCTTCTGCTCAACCCTCGTTGATCGAATTGTTCCGGGAAGAATCAGAAACCCAGAGGAAATTAAAATTCTGAATGAAATTAACGGGTATGAAGACGAACTGATAGATGTCGGTGAAGTTTTCGGTGTATGGATCATTGAAGGCCCTGCTGAATTGGAAGACAGGCTGCCATTCAAGAAAGCAGGTGTGCCCGTTCACGTTGTGCCTGACGTAACGCCGTACAAGAAACGCAAGGTTCGCATTCTCAATGGTGCTCACACTGGTTTTGTCTTGGGCGCATACCTCGCAGGTTTTGACATTGTACGCGACTGCATGAACAATGATACCATTCGTGCTTTCATGAACAAAATGCTCTATGATGAGATCATACCAACTTTGCCGCTTGATAGAGATGATCTAGTTCAGTTTGCCGAAGCTGTTCAGGATAGATTCAATAATCCTTTTGTGAATCACGAACTCATGAGCATATCGCTGAATTCTGCCTCAAAATGGAAGGCACGTAACATGCCTAGCCTCTTGGAATATGTTGACAAACAAAAGAAACTTCCCACTTGCCTGACAATGAGCCTCGCCGCTTTCATTGCGTTCTATTCAAATCAGATTCAGGAACTCAATGATAAAGGTCTGGTCTGCAAACGTCCTAAGGGAAATACATATACTGTCTCTGATGACAGATGGGTTCTCGAATTCTTCTATGCTCATAGGAATGATTCAATTGATGCGCTAGTTCATGCCGTGTTGACCAACTCGAAGATGTGGGATATGAATCTTGCGGAAATTGAGAAAATCGAAGAAACCGTTAAACAAAACCTCATCAAGATACGCAATGACGGTGCGGAGGCAGCATACAAAAGCTGTCTGTGATGTCTAACGTATAAGATTTGCTGAAAAACGAAGCATTACAGCGTCACTGATAATATGGTTGCTGTAATGCTTTTTCATATAGTGTATACTATGATTGTTTTCTGAAAGTAAGTCTGATGATTTCATATGAGTATAAATTTCTGAATATTAGGAGAGTGTTTTTAATGGGAAAATTCAAACCTGCATATATAGTATCGTGTATGTTTGTGTGCATAATAGTAATGTTCATGATATCTGCTGTAGGTGTATATGCCGCAAATAAGATAGGCAATAAGATTAATCCTCCTGAAGAAGATACGACAAAGATAAAAATTGACTGGGAAGCATTGTACCCGTTTGAAACTGAAGACGTGAAAGAAGCAGTGAAAAGAGAGACGATAATTGAGAAGGCATATGCTTACGTAAAGAAGAAATGTGAAGAATATTCATCGAAGAAGCTCATCGGATATAACAACCTTGTTGACTGTGCAAAGATGTATGAAGAGTTAATTCAGTGGAATATGACATCATATTATGAATACAATGGTGTAATAAAACTTCGTGACGGATATTTGACCGGTTTCAGCAGCAGTGTAGATGTAACAGAGAATGCGCAATCAACTATCGAGCTTGCTGAATTCTGCCGTGAAAGAGGAATTGAATTCTTCTATGCAAACCTTCCTACGAAAATATGTGTCTCTGAAGATAAAGACATATCTGGTGTTCTGGACTTCGCAAATCAAAATGCAGATAGATTCTTGGCCATGCTTGATGATGCAGGAGTGAAGTATTATGACTTCAGGAAAATACTGCATGAGTACGGAATGAATCATCATGAAGCCTTCTACGTTACAGATCATCATTGGAAAGCTGAGACTGGATTATGGGCAGCAAGGCATATATTGAAGTTCTTGCGTGATGATTACGGATGGAATGTGAATCCTGATGTGCTTAATCCTGACAACTTCGATTACGTTGTTTATCCTGAATGGTTCTTAGGTTCGCAGGGAAAGAAGGTTACTCTTGCACGAACAAAGCCTGATGATTTTACAATGATATATCCGAAATTCAAGACAAGCCTACATTATGAAATAATGAGTGAAGGAATAAATACGAACGGAGATTTTACTACCACATATAACATGGAAGCTGTAAAATCAAGAGACTATTACAACAAAAATCCTTACGCAGCATATAATCATGCAGACAAGCCTTTGATACGTATAACCAACACACCAATCAATAACGGCAGAAAAATTTTAGTCATTCATGATTCTGTATCTAATTGTATGATACCTTTTGTTGCTATAGATGTTCAATATATGTATTCGATAGATTTGCGCCATTTCGAGGGAAGCGTTAAGAGTTTCATCACTCAGGAGAAGCCAAATGTGGTAATGGTTATATACTATGCAACAATACCAGGACGTAATGCGACAGCGAATCTTGCCAGAGAAACTGACAAGAAATTTTACGACTTCAGATAAGCACAATAAATCCCCGTACCCAATTCACGAGCACTGGGAATGTTTTTTCTTGCATGATATAATACATAAAATATTTCTGAAAGGAGCTTGACTCAAAGATTATGGCCGTGTATAATGCCACACCACACCACACCACACCACACCACACTTGCTGACCTAAATTACTGGCATAAACCAACATTCAAGGATAAGCTGAAACGTTACAGGTTCATTAAATATCCTTACGATATATTTATTCGCCCTGTCAGAAAATCAATCAGAAAAGCAAAGGGTTTCACAAGAGAATTCTGCCTTAGTCATAAATACCTCAGAGAAGCAGCAATCAGGTTAAAAGGTTACAGAACATGTAAAATCTCCACCATATATGATTACTGTAAATTACATGATGGGATCATAAAGGTGTATGATGATTCGTGTGTTTACCCTGCAAGACCGCTCTGCAAGACACGTGAAGAATTTGAGAAAAATATTTTGGGTGAACCTGTTCCTCGTCCTTCATTTTACATTTATGTCTCAAAGATAAAGGATGCTGTGATCTTCGGCGAAGAGGATTTGATTGTGAAAGATGATGTTCTGCTCACAGACAGAAAACCCCAGCATAACAGGTATTACCTCAGCAAGAATATACCAGAAATTACAGATGAAGATGCATTGGTAAAAAATCCAAAATCACCAGAAATAATAGAAGCAGGAATATCACTCGTAAAGATGTGGAGCGGGAATTATTATCATTTTTCGTTTGAGGCTCTCGCACGTCTTCAGCTCATTGATGCAATTGAAGAATATCGTTCATACCCTCTGATAATTGATGATTGTGCTTTGCGCAATGTGTGGAACGTTCAACTTT
>CAJOLN010000007.1 GCA_905235395.1 uncultured Synergistales bacterium | reverse complement strand
ATTATATTACCTATGTATATATTAGAACTATTACCGTTGCTTTTTTACCGTAAAGGAGCAAAAAGAGTTTTTTTAAGAAATAATGAAGAGCAAAATAGTAATTTTTATGAATTCATCCTGCTATTTTCCATATTTATACTAATAAGTCTGCCGTATAATGGCAGGTTTCTCTATTACATGGAATTCTTCACTATACTTATTCTTGCATCATATCCATACATGGTGAAGGAAAAATCTCTTCGTATGTTGTTTTTTTTAACATTAATACTGGCACTTATAGGTTACTGGTGTTTGAAATTTTTAATAATCCCAACCTACCATACATGGCCGTACAGATCAATTTTTTCATGAAGGAAAGGATGATGAATTAATCAATGCAGGATTTGTTTTTCACTCAGCGAAAACGATTCGGCGAAATTCTCCGCGAATATGACCTCGTAAGTCAGGATCAACTCGATAACGCCCTGAGACTTCAGAAAACTTCCGACAAGCGCATAGGTGAGCTTCTCGTGTCAACAAACGCAATCACACTGACTCAGGTAGCCGAAACCCTTGCAGTTCAGCTCAATCTTCAGTTCATTCAGCTGGATCGTTATCAGGCAGCAGCAGACGCAGTCAAACTCGTACCCAGAAACGTAGCCGAACGTCTGAAAATTATTCCACTTGCAATTGATGATGACGATACCCTCCTAATCACAATGTCTGACCCTCTTGACCTCCCTGCACAGGATGAAATTCGTCTGCTTACAGGCAAAGACCTACGTATAGCCTCATCAGGACGTGATGACGTAGAACGCAACCTTTCAAGAATATATGAATTCTCGACCAACCTCGCAGGAGCAATGAAGGACACATCAGAATTCACTGACGTATACACTCCGCTTGCCGCAACAACCGCAACCGCAAACCCCGATGATGCACCATTAATCGAACTAGTGAACGATATGATTCAGCAGGCAGTCAGAGAGAACGCATCAGATATTCACATAGAATCATATGAACAGATGGGCAGAATTCGTTATCGCGTTGACGGAGCACTCTATATTCACTTTGAGTACCCTGCGAGCCTTCATCCTTCTGTAGTGTCGAGAATAAAAATCATGTCGGGAATGGACATAGCCGAGAAGCGTAAACCTCAGGACGGAAGAATACTCACAAACATAGACGGAAGACATATAGATTTGCGTGTGAGTTCACTCCCAACAATGAGCGGTGAGAAAGTTGTTCTTAGAATCCTCGACAGAGATCACTCATTCGTTGATCTTGAAAAACTTGGTCTTGATACTGATGATATGCAATACATCGAAGAATTCTGTAAAACTCCCTGGGGAATAATGCTCGCTACTGGCCCAACAGGAGCAGGAAAATCAACAACTCTGTACTCAATGTTAAAGCGCATAAGTCATCCAGACATCAATATAGTAACAGTTGAAGACCCGGTAGAGTTTTATATTCCAGGAATCAATCAGGTAAACGTAAACGAAAAAGCAGGTTTAACATTTGAAACTGCATTGCGTTCAATTCTGAGGCAAGACCCCGATAAAATCATGATAGGAGAAATTCGTGACGGAGAGACAGCACAGATAGCAATACGTTCGGCATTAACTGGTCATTTTGTACTATCAACACTTCACACTAATGACGCACCAAGCGCGGCAACAAGAATTATTGACATGGGAATAGCTCCCTTCTTACTGTCAGCATCACTCTCAGGAGTCGTAGCACAAAGACTCGTAAGATGTTTATGTCCTCATTGCAGAGAAGAATATGAACTCGATGAACATACATGCGAAGATCTGAATATCCCTCATGGATCACATGCATTCAAGGCTGTAGGCTGTCCTAATTGCAGGAACGGCTACAAAGGCAGAAGGGGCATATATGAAATCATGGTAGTGAACGATGAATTGCGCGATATGATTCTGAAAGGAGCAGATCATCTTGAATTGCGTGATGCCGCGATAAAATATGGCATGAAAACTTTAAGGCAGGCAGGAGTAAATGCAGCTCTTGCTGGTCATACATCACTGGAGGAGATATTAAGTGCAACAATTTAGCAATTCTGCGTTAGAGGCATTAATTCAGCAGGCAATTTCTGACGGAGCAAGTGATATTCATCTGAGTTCTGGTACATACGGTGCATTACGTGTTCACGGTGAATTGAATTACATTGAGGCTCACGGAATATTCACAAAGGAAGACCTTGAAGCGTTCATTAAAAATATTCTGAATGAATCACAGCTTGAGAGATTCACGAGGACAGGCGATTTAGATTTTGCGTATACATATGATACTCAGCGTTTCAGAGGCAGTGCATATCGTGAAATGCGCGGAGTATCTTTGACATTCAGGCTTGTACCGTCAGTTATACGTTCGATTGATGAGCTTGGCCTTCCTGCAATCTTAAAAACGATGTCTCAGAAGCACAGAGGATTATTCTTAGCGACAGGCCCGACAGGACACGGAAAATCTTCAACGTTAGCGGCAATAATAGGCGAAATAAATCACAACAGAAAAGCACATATTGTTACGATTGAAGACCCGATTGAATACATTCACACTCCAGCAATGTCAGTGATACATCAGCGCGAGATAGGCCATGACACAGAGAACTTTGCATCAGGAATAAGGCATGTGCTGAGGCAAGACCCTGATGTAATCATGATAGGTGAAATGAGAGATCTTGAGACGATTTCGGCGGCAATAACAGCGGCAGAGACAGGGCACTTAGTATTCGGAACACTTCATACGCAGGACGCATCACAATCAATTGAACGCATAGTTGATGTATTTCCTCCTCACCAGCAGAATCAAATTCGTCTTCAGCTTGCATATACTTTACTGGGCATTTGTTCTCAGCAATTGATTCCAACACAGGGCGTAAAAGGACGGGTATGCGCAACCGAGATTTTAATCACAACACCTGCAATACGAGCGAGCATTCGTGAAGGAAAGACAAGCAGCATACGTAACGCAATGTTGACTGGAATGAGTTTCGGAATGCACACAATGGAACAGGATTTAGTACGATTGTTCAGGGAAGGCAGAATATCGAAAAGCACAGCAAAAGATTTCGCATATGATCAGGCAGAAATTGAACGTGTAATGTCAACAAACATGTAACTTGTATTTTTATGATATCTGAGTATAATTCCTCGTTGAGTTTTTATTGAAAAGAGTGAAGGAGATTGAACTTTAAGTATCGTGCTCGTGCTTCAGACGGAGAAATAGTTGAAGGCTATATAGATGCAGGAGATCAGAAACAGGCTTTAGAATCTCTTCGAGGACGCGGCATGATAGTAATCAATCTCAATGCACAATCATCAAGTCCTTTATCATTATCGCGTTCAGGTTCAGCCAGCGGAGGCAAAAAGTCGTGGCGTGACGTAATGAATCTAGACATCGGAGCACTCCTTACAGGCGGAAGAGTTCCATTGAAGAATCTCATGATATTTTTCCGTCAGCTTGCAACAATGGAGAATGCAGGTCTTGGACTTTCGACGGCCATAAACGTAATCGCAGAATCAGAAAAGAATCACGCATTAAAGACTTCACTATACGACATAAGAAGCAGAATAGACAGAGGAGTACCATTAAGTCAGGCAATGAGTCAGCAGAAAGCATTCAATGCATTATTAGTATCACTTGTTGAGGCAGGCGAAGAAGGCGGTATGCTTGGCAATGCGCTTGAACAGTCAGCGGTATTGCTTGAGAAGCAGGAACAATTACGGAGCAAAATCAGGAGTGCGTTATTCTATCCCGGATTCGTAATGACATTCGCAGTTTTGATTGTAATCTTCTTTTTCATGTTCTTAGTGCCGAAATTTGAAGAGGTATTTGCGACGCTTGAGATAGAGCTTCCGCAGATAACTCTAACGTTATTCGCAATGGGTAACTGGTTTGCCGCGCACTGGTATATAATTGCGCTGATAGTTCTGGGAATATTTTTCGGGATTCATCTTCTGAATCAGAACAAGCACACACGCGGAACGATGGACAGAATCAAGCTGAAGATACCAGTGTTGAAGGATTTGCTGTTAAAGGCATCAATGGCGAGATCAAGCCGAACACTTTCAGCATTGACTGCGGCAGGAGTTCCAATTGTGCGAGGGATTGAAATGGCAGAAGAGACAGCAGGAAATGAGGCAGTGAAGGACGGTTATAAGGAATTGCGTACAAGTGTAGTTCGAGGAGTATCGCTCGGAGATGCGGCCAAGAATGCGGGAATATTTCCTGTGTTAGTGTCGCAGATGATGAGAATCGGAGAGGAAACAGGACATCTTGATTCGATGCTTGAACGTGTTGCGGCGTGGTATGATCAGGAACTGGACGAGCAGGTGAAAGCTACGGTATCACTTCTTGAGCCTGTTATGATAGTATTTGTAGGAGGTATAATAGCGGTGATTGCGGTATCAATTTTTGCGCCGGTAACATCAGCAATCGTTCAGTTATCTTGATAGACTAAGTAATTTACCCCCCCCCCAGTAGGCTTTTTTACTGATATACTTCCATGCTAAAAGGGAGTGGGTTTAAAGGGGGAATGTCCATAGAAAAAAATTATGCGCAATGGAGGTAATTCGGAAATGGCTTTAGGTTTTAAACATTAAGGAGGAAAAAAGAAATGCAAAGCATTAAGCGTAAGGGTTTCACGTTGGTTGAGCTGTTAATCGTCATCGTTGTGATTGGAATTTTATCGACAATGATGATGCTTTCATCTACAGAGGCGGTAACATCAGCAAAGGCGAACAACATTATCAGTAACTTGAGGAACTTCAAGACTGCGGCAATGGTAATGTATGGTGACTATCTTGACTCAATGGATCGTGGGTATTCCCCAACTGGTACTGGTGATTTCCCGTCTGATTTTGATACAGCGGTTGATGCGATATTAGTCAAATACATGAACAAAGGTGATAGCAATGCAAGTGATCCAGAGACTGCACATTACCACATTGTAATGTCTAAAGCACCAAATAATAGCGACAATGGATATTATATACGCTATGATAATGTAATAGATACGCGTGTGCGAGAAAAACTTGCGAGACGTGCTGCTTCTGTAGGGCTTCTTCAGGGTGTAACCACAACTTCGCCAGGCACAACCTATCAAAATTACCAAAATGTTTATATGTTTGTTCTCCAGTGCGGTAAGACAAATTAATTTCTGCGTCATGATGGTGTGATGTAGTCGGTCATGTGAATTGAAAGATTGTTACCCTCTCCTCAACAGGAATTTTCTGAATGGGGAGAGGGTTTTTTTATTGCCCTTTCACGCTATAATTTATATTTCATCACGAAATTTCTCACAAAGGCAGGTGTAAGTTCATGAGTACGCATAAAGGGTTCAGCATGGAGACATTCAGACGCGCTAATATCGGAAGCAGCCAGGAGTACCGCATCAGCGATAAATTTTCAGATGAAGATATTGAACGTGCATTAAGGGAAGCATCAATGAAGGTCGGCAAATTTGTTATGCCGGAGGAGCTTCATGAGCAGTCATGAAACGCTCAGAACTCTTGAAGATTCTCAAGGCTAACGGCTGCTGTTTCATTCGTGAAGGCATGAATCATGAAATATGGCACTCATTCATCACAGGCAATGATTTTCCCCCGTATGGCGGCATTCTGGAAAAGACATTCCGCCAGGTACACTGCGAAAAATTTTCAGGGAGGCAGGTATAACAAAATGAAATATGAATACCCGGCAGTGATAAGCTATGATTATCATGACAAAGTATATTACGTGAATTTTCCCGACATGAGCAATTGTTTCACTGATGGATTAACTTTGCGAGAGGCTCTCGATAATGCAGAAGATGTTTTGAATCTCATGCTCTCAAATGCAGAATCAAAGAATGAAGCACTTCCCGAACCCAGCGAAATAAATTCTATATGCTTGAATTCAGGAGAGATTATCTCTATGATAAATGCGGATACGGATTTGTATTCAAATATTGCAGTATAAGGGTGAAGAAAGCTGAACGACATTTATATTCCGCCGGAAAAACGCTTTGAGAATCTTACGCTCGCAGATGATTTCATGTTCTGTAGAATCATGCATGATGAAGCTCTCTGCACTGAAATGATCAGACGCATACTTCCTGATTTCGATATTGGGCACATAGAATTCACACAGTCTCAGAGGACATCACAGCCTGGTATCGATACAAGAGGCGTGAGATTTGATGTGTATGCGAAATCGGACAACAGGAAGATATTTGACTGCGAGGTTCAGACTTCGGACAAGAAAGATCTTCCAAGACGAACGAGAGCGTATCACATAGCGAATGGAATAGAGATACTCACGAAGGATACGCTTAAACGTTCAGGTTCGTATAATGAAATGCCTGATGTGTTCGTGATATTCATATGCACATTCGATCCGTTTCACTCTGGCAGACACAAATACACATTCTATAATACGTGTTATGAGGACAACAGCATCAGACTTGATGACGGAGGTGTTACTGTATTTCTGAATGCAAAAGGTACAACTGATGATGTTAGTCCTGAGTTGAAAGCATTTCTTGATTTCATTATGGGTAAGTCTTCAGATGATCCATTTATTATGGAACTTGATGAACTATTAAGAGATGCGAAAAAAGATGCAAGATACTGGAGGGATTTTATGCTGTTATTAACTAGGGAAGACGAGTTGCGTGCAGAAGTGCGCGCAGAAGCAAGAGAAGAGGCAAGGGCTGAAACTGAAATTGCAGTAGCAGAAGCAAGGAATGAGGAAAAGGCTAAAGCTGAAATTGCAGTAGTTGAAGCAAGAAATGAAGAAAAGGCTAAAGCTGAAGTTGCAGTAGTTGAAGCAAGAAATGAAGAACGCGAGAAAACAACACGTTTATTCATCGACAGACTGATTAATAAAGGTATATCCTACAATGAAGCCATCGAAATGCTTGGGTTGCTGTGATATTTGCATTTCACAAATTGGATTTCAGCTTTTGTTGACGAGAGAAGACGAATTACGTGCAGAAGGATTTGCGAAAGGATACGAGGAAGGACTTGAAGAAGCAAGGAGTGAAGAACGCGAGAAAACAACACGCTTATTAATCGACAGACTGATTGCTAATGGAATGTCCCGTGATAAAGTAATTGAGATTTTGGGCTTATAATAACCGCAAAACACAAAATATTTCTGTGAGGACAAAATTACAATGGCAATAGTTCAAATCGTACAATGGGATGATAGTATCAACTCAAACGACATATTAGCGTGGCGTTACGTTGATCGAAAGAACCCTGCAAAAAGTGAGGAACTCGGAAACTGGACACAGCTTATCGTCCGCGAATCACAAGAGGCAGTATTGTTCCGCGACGGTCAGGCATTAGACCTCTTCGGGCCGGGCAGACACACATTATCGACCGACAACATACCCATACTCGGCAGGCTCATGAATTTTGCGACAGGCGGCGAGAGTGCATTCAAGGCAAGCGTATGGTTCATCAACAAAGTGAATCTTCTCGACATCAAATGGGGAACTCAGACACCGTTATTATTGCGCGACCCTGAATATCAGATACCCGTATACATTCGTGCATATGGTCAGTTCGGAATCAGAATCAGTGACAGCAGGCAGTTCGTGATTAAACTCGCTGGGAACAAATCAAGTTTGTCACGTTCGGACATTGAGAACTACTTCAAGGGAGTAATACTCTCAAAAATGGGCGATATGATTGCAACGTACATATCTCACAAGAAGATTAATATTTTTGAGATAAATACGTATCTTGAAGATATGTCAAATGAAGCAGTCGAAAAAATCCGTCCTGTATTCGCAAATTATGGAATTGAACCGCTGAATTTCTATTTTGGCTCGGTCAACACTGTAGATGATGACGAAGGCATAAAGAAGTTGAAATCAGCAATGAGTGAACGTGCAAGCATGAACATCATGGGCTATAACTATCAGCAAATGCGTTCCTTTGACGTAATGGAGGCAGCCGCGAAGAACGAAGGCGGATCAGGTATGATGAATGCAGGCGTAGGACTTGGTGCAGGTATGGGCATGGGAAGTGCAATCGGACAAATGGCCGCGCAAATGGGACAGCATATTAACCCACAGCAATCACAGCCTCAGCAGACTCAACCGCAATCACAGGGTAATAACGTATGTCCTTCATGCGGAAAAAATATTCCTGAAGATGCAAAATTCTGCATGCACTGCGGAGCAAGATTAGTATGTTCAAACTGCGGAGCCAAATTGATTCCAGGTGCAAAGTTCTGTCCTCAGTGCGGAAATCAGATATAGTGAAAGGTGAGATTAAATTATTATGGGAAAATTCTTCAACAAAATTCGTCAGGTCTTCAATATATTTCTGATTCTTGCTCTGATTGTTGCGGCTTCTGCTCTCTTCATTTACTTCATGACCTCTCCCGAACAGCGCGGTGTTAAGTTCTGGATTTCAATCGGCTTTCTTGTCTTCGCACTTATTTTTGAGACATTGCAGGCTTCAGGAATAGCTATGCGTTTCAACTCAGGAAAAAATATTCCTGTCAGCTTCTCAAAATTGATTCTTGGAGGCGTATATTTCGTTTTCGTTCTCGCAATGTCATTCTGGAATGCATTTGACCCTTTCTCAACCACAAAATACATTCTGATTCACGTTGCTGGTCTCGTAGTGTTCCTGCTCCCGATGATACTGATCAACATGGCCGAACTTAGATTATCAGGTTCAGACAGGAAAGAACGTGCTGAAGGAAGAATGAATCTCGCAATGATGTCAAGAAAAGTTGAATATATTATCGATGACCTCAAAGCGTCAGGCATACCCAATGATAAACTTTCACAGCTCATTAATCTTTCTGAAGCTCTGAAGTATTCTGATCCTGCACCTGCGTCAGGTAAAATCGAACGTGCATTAGAGGACGCATTAGAGAAACTTGAATCATCAGCATCAACTAAGGACATGAACATAATATCAGGAGCATGTACACTCGCAGAACGTGCACTGAGAGAACGCAATGAATACGTGAAGAACTCAAAGTAGCAATGTAACAAAAAAAACCCCGCCACTTTTCGACGGGGGAAATTTTTTTCTCCGTGAATTACTCTGCAATCTTCTTTAACTCTTCAATTCTAGCTTTCTGTGCCTCAACCTGTGCCTCAAGATACGCAAGCTGATCTTCTTCTGCCTTCACTGAATGCGTGAGCCTCTCTGAAAATTTCGCTGATACCGCCTTCAGTGCCGCAAAATCTTCTTTCAGTTCTGCCACATCAGGCATTCCGCCCTTTTCGAGCTTTTCGATTCTCTGTTCGAGTACCGTCATTGCAGTTTTGAATTCTTCAAGTTTCGGCGTGAACTTGTTCTGCATTATCGTCCACATGATATTCAGCACGACTATTGCGCAGATTACTCCGATTATGATTTGCTTCTTCTTATCTGAAGTTCCCTTCTGATTCTGTGCCATTGATAAATCAACCTCCTTCACAATAACAAAAAGAGGCCCTTAATTTTTCCGAGCCTCTGATTTTTTCATACTGCTTTATTTAACCTCAACGTCTGCTCCGGCATCAGCAAGTTTCTTTCTAAGCTCTTCAGCTTCCTCTTTTGATACACCCTCTTTGATGTTCTTCGGAGGATTATCAACAAGCTCTTTTGCTTCCTTGAGGCCAAGTGATGTAACCTCACGTACTGCCTTGATGACTGCGATCTTGTTTGCGCCTGGCCCTTTGTAGACGACATCAAACTCTGTCTTCTCTTCTGCTGGTGCTGCTGCCGCTGCTGCTCCGGGCATTGCTGCCATCATCATGGGTGCTGCTGATGCTGATACTCCGAACTTCTCCTCAAGTGCCTTCACTAATTCTGAAAGCTCAAGTACTGACATTGTTTCAATAGCCTGAATAATTTCTTCTTTGCTCATAATATTTTATTCCTCCATAATAATTTTTTCTGTGATTTAAGCCGCGCTTTCTTCTTTCTTGTCGCGTATATTTGCGAGAACAGTAACGAAGTTGCGCATTGTTCCAGCCAGAACATTGACGAGTCCCGATAACGGTGCCGCGATTGTCCTGACAACCTGACCGCGCATGACCTCCTTTGACGGAAGATCTGCGAGTGCCATTAACTGATTCAAATTGAGCTGTTGTGTCTCAAGAAGTCCTCCCTTAAGAATGAATGCTTTCTGTGTCTTGTCATTCACATATTCTTTGAGAACTTTTGCAACGCTTACGGGATCATCGTAGCATATTGCGAAAATGTTCGGGCCTTTCATCATGTCTTCAGGGAGTGCATTCAAACCAGCTTCCTTCATTGCAATCGCAAAAAGTGCATTCTTCGCAACTTTGAGTTCTCCGCCGGCCTGCCTGACCTTTGCACGCAATGCTGTACTCTGTGCAACTGTCATGCCTCGATATTCTCCGACAAATACAGCCTTAGACCTTCCGAGTTTCTCTTTGAGTCCGTCAACCAGTTCATATTTTATCTTTGCAGGCATATTTTTCTTTCACCTCCTTAAATCTGCAAAAAATCCCCCTGTCAAAGCACAACAGGAGGAGATTTTTTCAATCGTCATTATCTCTTCCTGAGCAGGATATTAAGCACTGAATGCGCCTGCTGTCTTCGGAAAAAATTTTATTTACTGCGAAAAATTTTTATACGGCTAATTCTTTTTGTGCCGATACAGTATCTACTGCTATTCCCGGCCCCATTGTCGGAGCTATTGATATGCTTCGTACATACGTTCCCTTCACTGATGCGGGTCTTGCTCTATAGATTGCCTGTAACAATGCCTTCACGTTATCATACAGGTCATCAACCGAGAAGTCTCTTCTTCCTGCCGCATTGTGAGTTATGCCCGTCTTGTCTGCTCTGAATTCTACACGTCCTGCTTTGATTTCCTTTACAGCATTGGCAAGTTCAAATGTTACTGATCCTGTCTTTGCGCTGGGCATT
Source organism: uncultured Synergistales bacterium (assembly GCA_905235395.1). Lineage (GTDB taxonomy): Bacteria > Synergistota > Synergistia > Synergistales > Aminobacteriaceae > JAFUXM01. Next base: position 17,397 of record CAJOLN010000007.1, on the reverse strand, counting down.
AATCCTCTTGGGCCTAAGACTTTTCCGAGACGGCCTACTGACTTCATCATGTCTGGTGTCGCAATGACCGCATCAAAGTCCATGAAGCCACCCTGAATCTGTGCGACCATTTCTTCTCCGCCAACTATATCCGCTCCGGCATCCTGTGCTTCTTTAATCTTTTCTCCCTGCGTGATGACGAGAACTTTCTTCGTTACACCTGTCCCGTGAGGCAGTGATACCGTGCTTCTGACCTGCTGGTCTGCATGTCTGGGGTCAATCCCTAAACGTACATGCACTTCAATGCTCTCGTTGAACTTGGCCGTTGCTATCTGCTTGAATAATTCTACTGCTTCACGAAGTCCGTATAGCTTCCCGGATTCTATTTTTGCGGCAGCTTCTCTGTATCTTTTGCTTCGTTTCATTCTTTACCTCCTGCGGTTCTCGCGAACATTTTCAATTCTCCCGCTGTCTTTTAATTCCTAGTCTGCAATTTCAAGACCCATTGAACGCGCTGTGCCTTCTATCATTCTCATAGCAGCATCTACATCGTTCGCATTAAGGTCTTTCATTTTGAGTTCCGCTATCTCTTTGACCTTCGCACGTGCAATCTTTCCGACTTTGGTCTTGTTCGGTACACCTGAGCCTGATTCAATTCCTACTGCCTTCTTCAACAATACTGCCGCAGGAGGTGTTTTCAGCTCAAACGTGAAACTCCTGTCCGCATATATCGTGATCACTGCTGGAATGATTAACCCCGCCTGATCTGCTGTCTTCGTGTTGAACTGCTTCACAAACTCCATTATGTTCACGCCGTGCTGACCAAGTGCAGGCCCTACTGGAGGTGCTGGTGTTGCTTTACCGGCTGGCAATTGTAACTTTACCTGCCCTACTACTTTTTTAGCCATGATAAAAATTTTTCCTTTCTGCTTATATTTTCTCTAATGCTCTGTAATCCGTTTCGAGTACTGCTCCGCCTAGAACATCACTCTTGAATTTCACTCTGCCTTTCTTAGCATTCACTTCAACTATTGGGCCTGTGAAACCTTTCATGTTGCCCTCTGCTATTACCCTGACAGTATCACCCGGCTTCAGATCTATTTCTACTTTTGCGTTACTGCTGTTTTTCTTCATGCCGGACATTATCCTGTCAACTTCATCTTGCGACAACGGAATCGGGTGCGTTCCTGCTCCTATAAAGCCCGTCACACCCGGCGTATGTCTCACTGCATACCACGATTGTTCATCAAGAATCATCTCGACCATTACGTAGCTGGGATAAAGTTTACGTGTCACTTCTTTGCTCTTTCCATTCTTTACGGCTATATGTGTCTCCGTTGGGACAAGAACATTGAAGATTTTATCCTGCATGTTCATGGCCGCAATACGCTGTCTAAGGTCTGCCTCAACACGTTTCTCATAGCTCGCGTACGTCTGCACAACGTACCATCTGCGTTCGTCCGGCATGATTTGAACTCGCTAACCCAGAAGTGCGCTGAACAGCCACGCAAGAAGAAAGTCGATCAGTCCTAAGTACAATGAGACACAAAGCGTGAAAACTATAACTACAAGCGTCCAGTACCATATCTGTTTACGCGTAGGCCATGTTACTTTTTTCAGCTCGGCTTTAGCTTCACGGATAAAATTTTTTAGTGATGTCAGCTTTGATATTTTCTCTGTGGTTGTTTTTGCCATTTGCTTGTTATCCTCATAACAAAATGGCAGGCCCGGCAGGACTCGAACCTGCAGCCCCCGGTTTTGGAGACCAGTGCTCTGCCAATTGAGCCACGGACCTGCGTAAATTTTTACCCGAAGATTTTACAACAGGTTTTATTCTTTCGCAACACTACTTTGATTCCTTATGCAGCGTTGAAGCATTGCACCACTTGCAATATTTCTTTATCTCAAGTTTCTTGCTCTGCTTCTTCTTGTTGATCGTGGTTGTGTAGTTGCGTCTCTTGCACTGCGTACACGTGAGTCCGATTATGTCTGCCATGTTGAATTTGATTCCTTTCGTTTAATATTTAATGTTGAATATTAAAAGCGAAAAATATTTTAGCACAGCCGCAAATTTTTTCAGGGTATTAAAATATTGTTCGTAAATTTTTCCTGAGAAGGTGAATTAACTAATTGAGAAACAAAAAAGTTCTCGAATATTTTACAATTGAAGGCACGCCAGGAGGTAATCAAGACTGGCTCATCGAATGGGATATGAATCGCGGAGGTTGTGCCGCTGTTACTGCTTGTGATTTATGTATGCTTCTGTCTAGACGTGAGAGATTTAGAAAATTATATCCGTTTGACCCGAATAATATTTCACGTGATGATTTCATTCGATTCTCTTCAATCATGAAACCGTATTTATATCCCCGCTATCATGGAGTTGATTTCCTCGAAACATATATATGCGGGCTGAATGATTATCTTAGTAGCATAAACAGCAATGAACTTCTAATTGAGGGCTTATCAGGAAATGTGAGTTATGAAATTTTTTCTCAGGCAGTCGTGAATCAAATCAACAATAATTTTCCTGTTCCTTTCCTTTTATTGCATCATCATGATATTGAACTCGAAGATTTCTTCTGGCACTGGTTCAACCTCGCTGGCTATGATGAATCAGAAGACGGCTTGAACGTTTTAACAGTAACATACGGAGAATACAAGTGGCTAAATCTTCATAGACTTTGGGACACAGGTAATAATCGCAAGGGCGGAATAATCCGAATTTTTGAACGTGCTGTGATATGATTTGATGAAAAACTTTGCTTAACGGAGGGGAATTCACTTAATGAATGAGAGATATAACCCGCGAAGACCAGATGATGATAACAGAAGATTCCGAATAGACCCGGATGATGCATTGTTCAAGCCAATATCAAGACAGAGACCGCAGAATCAGAATGCAAAACGCCCGATGAGAACTTCAGAGCAAAATGCGCCAATGAAGAATAAAATGAAGCCCAGAAAGAAAAAACATTTTTCGATTCTCAAGATAATATTCACGTCCGTGTTTCTCGTGATTATCATGGCAGCCGGTGCTTTGAGCGCAGGTGTTGCATGGTACGTTGTAAAACTCTCCGAAGACCTTCCCAGCATGGTTGAACTGGCCAACCCCAAAAACAGCTTGCCTTCAATCATGTATGACAGGAACGGTGAAGTCATTGCGAGATTATTCATTGAAAACAGAACTCCTCTTGAGCTTCATGAAATGTCGCCTTCAGTTGTGAGGGCAGTACTTGCGGCAGAAGATTCAGCGTTCTATCAGCACGGAGGAATCAGAATCGGTTCAATTGTTCGTGCATTATGGACGGACATAGTTGAAAGAGGAAAGGTTCAGGGTGCAAGTACAATAACCCAGCAGTTGGCGAGGAATTTATTTTTGTCTCACGAAAAGAGCATTACGCGTAAGGCCAAAGAGATAATAATTGCGATGAGGCTCGAAAAGTTATTCCCAAAAGATAAAATTCTTGAACTCTACATGAACACCATAAATTTTGGTCATGGTGCATGGGGAGTAGAGACGGCCGCAAAGACATACTTCAACAAGTCAGCAAGAGATTTGAATCTTGCAGAGTCGGCAGTGCTTGCAGGGTTAATCGCGAATCCCGGAAACTATAACCCTCTAAGCAACATGAACAACGCGAAATCGAGACAGAATTACGTTCTTTCAAGAATGGAATCGCTCGGCTGGATTACGTCAGAGCAGAGGCAGGAAGCATATAATCAGGAACTCGTGCTCAACAGGAAGGGCGTAAACAGAATTGAAGAGTACAACATGGCACCGTATTTCGTATCACACCTTCTCTTCAATGATTTGCTTCCAAAATATGGAAAAGATGAAGTCTACAGCGGAGGCTTGCAGATATATACGACATTGGATTTGAAATTACAGGATAAGGCACGTGAATGCATTCAGGGCTTGAACAAAAACGTAATGGGGGCATTAGTGTGCATTGAAGCAGAGACAGGAGAAGTTCTCGCACTCATGGGAGGAAAGGATTTCAAAGAGAGCAAGTTCAATCGTGCGACTCAGGCAGTGCGTCAGCCAGGTTCGAGCTTCAAGCCTATAGTGTATGCCGCCGCAATGGAAGAAGATATAATGCCCAGCGATCATTTTCTTGATGCACCGATAACATTCAAGAAGAAAGGTTCAAGCGGTAAAGGCTGGTCTCCGCATAATTCAAGCAAAGGTTACGCAGGTGAGGTTACACTTCAGAGGGCACTGACGAATTCGTATAACACGGTTGCAGTTCGTGTAGCCGCATACATAGGAACAGATGCGATTGTGCAAATGGCCCGCAATATGGGAATTGAGACTAAATATTTGCCTAATGATTTATCTGTTGCGTTAGGGTCTGCGAGTTTAACTCCTCTTGAAATGGCTGTAGCTTTCAATTGCTTCAACAACGGAGGAAAAAGAATTGTGCCTTTAATGATTCGAGAAATCAAAGACAGAGACGGAAATGTCATTGAACACAGAGACACAGCAGTAACTCAGGCAATGAGACCCGAAACAGCATATTCAATACGTTCAATGCTTCAGGACGCGGTACGTGCAGGGACAGGAAAACCTGCGGCAATATCGAAATATAATGTGTTCGGAAAAACTGGAACGTCAAATGATTTTATTGATGCATGGTTCTGCGGAGGAGTTCCGGGTTTGACCACAGCGGTTTATGTTGGACGTGATGATCATAAATCAATGGGCAGGCATGGTTTCGGCGGGACAATGGCGGCACCAGTGTGGAAGAAATTCATGCAGTATGCGGTTCAGGAAATGGGTACACCAGAAAACTTTGAAGCTCCACCTTCATGGATAGAAGTGGATAAAGTTTCGATATGCAGATCTACAGGTTATCTTGCAAGAGGAGGATGTCAATCAGTACCGTTATTTTTCCCAAAGGGTAAAGCTCCTACGGCATCATGTCCTTCACACGGAGGAAGCTACAAGGCTGCGAATGATGATCCGAGAGGGCCGAGATTATTTTTAGTTGAGCAAGATGATACGTACTATGCGAGAATGCAGAGAGGTGAAAGCGAATCGTCATCATCTGGTTCATCGTCAGGTTCATCATCTGAACGTGAAACTGCATCTGCTCCGTCTCAGCAGGTTACAGCACCGTCAACGCAGGCGGCAATACCAAGACCATCAATGCCAGCACCAAAAAGACAAGAGCCGAAGGTTAACGAGGTTGAACAGCGTTATCAGCAGTTGCTCAGGGAATACGGTTTGAATTAGTAAGCAGTTCCCTCCTGAACAATTCGGGAGGGAATTTTTTTTGTGCATTATAATTTTTCAGTTAAGGAGGTGAGAATCGAATCATGAATGATAACGATAAAGTTAAATTTACACAAAACTGGCTTTCATTCACATGGGATGATGCAAAAGCTGTTGAGAACATACGCAAGCATGATGTAACTTTCGAGATAGCGACCGAAGTGTTTCTTGATGAGAATGCTGTTTACTTCTATGATGAACTGCATGATGAATATGAGCCACGCTTTCAGGTAATCGGGACTACTCAAGGCCCGGAAAGAGTATTATTCGTAGTATATGTTGAACGTTATAATGAACATAATGTAGAATTACTGCGTATAATTTCAGCAAGAGATGCTAACGAAAAGGAGATGAGAATTTATGGCATGGGTTTATCCGGAGGACTGTCCGCACACGAGAGAAGAAGCAATAAGGCGCGCCATGTCGGTAAGCGAAGAAGACATTGATTATTCAGACATACCGCCTCTTGAACTTAGAGAAGGAGTAAGAATAGTACCTGTAGGTAATAGGTTCAAGGAGATGTCAATACGTAATTGCAATACTGTAATGCGTCTTCTTCGAGAACTTGAAGAAATGAAGGCTGCGCAGAATAATCACACGAACTAATAAATTTATTATATAATCATTATCAATATCAATTCACACACAATTAAAGATTTTTCTTAGGAAGGCGGGTTTCTATGGCATTATTTGCGCAGGATAAAAATCTCGCAATGGAATTAGTTCGTTCTGCTGAAGCCGCAGTTATGGCATCAGGCCGCTGGTTCGGACTCGGCAACAAGAATGAAGTTGACCGTGCAGCAGTTGAAGCAATGCGTTATGTTCTTCATGGTGTGGCAATGAAAGGCGTAGTCGTAATCGGTGAAGGTGAGAAAGATGAAGCACCTATGCTCTACAATGGCGAGGAAGTCGGAACAGGTGAAGGCCCTGAAGTTGATATTGCAGTAGATCCGATTGACGGAACACGATTAATGGCACAGGGTCAGGACGGAGCAATAAGTGTAATTGCTGCCGCACCACGTGGTTCAATGTTCAGTCCTGATAATTTGTTTTATCTCAATAAAGTTGTTACAGGCCCTGAAGCCGCAGGTTATATTGACATTCAGGCACCCGTAGAATTCAATGTGAGGATAGTAGCGAAGGCCAAAGGTAAAAAAATTGAAGAGACAACTGTAGTAATGCTAGACAGGCCACGAAATCAGGAAATTCTCGCGAAGGTTCGTGCAATGGGAGCGCGTATAAGACTCATAGGTGACGGCGATGTTGCAGGTGCATTGATGACCTCACTGCCTGGACACGAATCAGCAGACCTTCTTCTTGGTATTGGAGGTTCACCCGAAGCCGTAATCACTGCCTGCGCTATGAAATGTCTTGATGCAAACATGCAGTGTCAGCCATACTTCCGCAATGAAGAAGACGAAGCGAAAGCCAAAGCACGAGGTCTCACGAAAGATACTCTCTTAACGATTGATGATTTAGTGAAGAGCGATAACGTTTTCTTTGCGGCCGCCGGAGGTTCAGACGGAGATTTACTGAAGGGTGTGCATTATCACGGTGCACATATTGAGACTAGTTCATTGTGCATGAGGAGCAGTTCAGGAACAATTCGATTCCTGTCGGCGATTCACTCACAGAAAAAATTGCAGGAGATGGGCGGAAATATTGCATATGATCCATCAGTGAAGGAGGAACTTGGCCTGTAATGCATATATTAAGCGCACTGACATCATGGCTCGTTGATGTCATAGGAAGCATGGGTTATACCGGTATAGTCTCGCTTATGTTTCTTGAATCATCGTTCTTTCCTTTTCCAAGTGAAGTTGTCATGCCTCCCGCAGGTTATCTCGCATGGAAAGGTGAAATGTCTTTGCTTCTCGTTCTCATCGCGGGGATTGCAGGAAGTCTCTTAGGTGCACTGTTCAATTACTGGCTAGCTGTAAAACTTGGCCGGCCATTGTTGATAAAATACGGCAAATACTTTTTCATATCTCAGGAAACGATTGACAAAGCAGACAGATTCTTCCAGAAGCACGGACATATAAGCACGTTTGTTTGCAGGTTATTACCTGGTATTCGTCAATATGTATCACTTCCTGCCGGACTTGCAAGAATGCCCATGAAACAATTTTGCGTATACACTGGCTTAGGTGCAGGCATATGGGTATTCGTTCTCACAATTGCAGGTTATCTTTTAGGTGAACATCAGGAACTTCTGAAAGAATATCTTCATGTAATCACAATCGTATGTATAGTGCTCGCATGTCTGATTGCCGGAGTATACTATTTGATTCTCAGAAGACGGAAGAATAAATCATGAAAGGTATTCCCGGCATAACATTAAGAGGAATTGAAGCCCTTCCGGTTGAGGTTGAAGTAGAAATAACTGGGGGGCTTTTTGCAATTTCAATTGTAGGAATGCCAGACGTAGCAGTTCGTGAATCAAAAGAAAGAGTTCGAGCCGCATTGCGTTCATTGGGATTGAATCTCAAAGGCAGAATTTCAGTTAATCTCGCACCCGCAGATATTCCAAAAGAAGGAGCGTTGCTTGACCTTCCTATTGCACTCGGAATGATTGTGTCTATGGGAGCGTTGAAGGATTGCCCAAGAGCGTTGTACATGGGTGAACTCGCATTAGACGGAAGACTTAGACGCGTAAGAGGAGCAGTGCCCGCCGCAATATTGGCGCGCAAAATGAATATTCCGTTATATGTTCCGAGTGGGAATGCAGAAGAAGTAGCACTTGTTAAGGGAGTTGAAGCGTATTGTGCAGACAGCCTCGCAGAACTCATAATGCAATTGACGGGAGAAGAACAGCCTAGACCTTTGCCTCCTTCATTTATCCCAGAGTTATCATCGAACGCTGACACAGATTTTGCAGACATTAAAGGACAGGCTCAGGCCAAACGTGCCGCAGAAATTGCTGCCGCAGGTCATCATAATTTATTGCTCGTTGGTTCACCAGGAACAGGAAAGACGATGATCGCAAACGCAATCGCAGGAATATTACCGCCTCTCACTGATGATGAACTGCTTGAGACATTGCTTGTACGAAGCACATTAGGCATTGAGACTAAACCAACGCGGAAACGTCCCTTCAGAGTTGTGCACTTCACAGCAAGTACAGTATCAGTATGCGGAGGAGGAAAAAATTTACGTCCCGGTGAAGTCTCGTTAGCTCACAGAGGAGTGTTATTCCTTGATGAGTATACGGAGTTTGAAAGAAAACTAACAGAGAGCTTGCGTGCTCCCATTGAAGATGGACGCATAACAGTGAGCCGTTCTGTAGGAAGTGTAACATACCCTTCAAGAGTTCTCTTAGTGCTTGCCGCTAATCCATGTGCATGCGGTTACTATGGTGATGTCATGCATGAGTGCAAATGTTCAGCATATGAGATTGAACGTTACAGACGAAAATTATCTGGGCCTATCATGGACAGAATAGATCTTCAGGTTCATGTTCTGAGACTTACACCAGAAGAATTATTATCGCTCAACACATCGAATAATGAGACCAGCGAATCAATTCGTGAACGTGTGATTAAGGCACGAAAAATTCAACAGGAGAGGTGGCATGAGTATGGCCTTACATGCAACGCGGAGATACCTGAAAAGTTAGTGCGTGAGAAAATAATTCTGTCTGACGAACTGCGTGCGTATCTCGCGAAAATGGCCGAGAAATTTAATTTGTCTGGAAGAGGTTTAAGCCGCATTTTGAAAGTTTCAAGGACAATTGCGGATTTAGCCGGAGAAGAAAATATCACGAAGAAGCATTTAGCAGAGTCATTAATGTACCGCCAAAATAAATAAAAGCTCCCCATTTTATTGGAGAGCCTTAATTTTTCTAATCATCATCGTAATCTTCATTATCACTATCATGATATGCGTATCGTCTCTGTTTCTTAACAGCCCTCAAATGTTCAAACAGGAATGCAAGAAATATTCCAATACAGCCACCTGCACCAGTTCCTACGATGCATATCATTCCACGTCTGGGACGATATTTATAGTCTGGAGGAGTTGCATGATCAATGATTGATATTGTAGAGAGGTCATTAGCTTCACTCAGCCTCGCGTTCTCATACTGTCTGAGCATTAATTCATATTTTGCCGTCGCGAATCTCAATTGTCTCACGTAACGCTGATATTCGATTCCAAGTTCGGGAATCTGTCCTGTAGATGACATATCTCCTGAGAGAATTCTCCTGTTTCTTGATGAATCCGCACGTATCTGTTCTTCTTCAAGTCTCTTCAGTTCTTTGTTCATTGCTTCAAGTTCTGACTTCGCAAGTCTGAGTCTTGGGTTATCAGGTCGTGCATAACTTTGCATTGATGAAATTTGAACGTTCTTTGCAGCAATCTGATTTTTAAGGCTCGCAATTGATGACAGAAGAGATTGTGCCTGTGATTCAAACGCAATGATTCCGCTGTCCTTCTGATAATTTATCATTATGTCTTCTGCTTCCGTCAATTCCTGATTTGCCTGCTTCAACTGGTTATCGAAAAAATTTCTCCTTTGTGTTGCATCAGCCATTGAGAGTTCAAGAAGTTTTTTCTGAAGTTCATCAACAAATGCATTGGCCATGTCTGCGGCCGTCTGAGGGTCTTCGTGCATGTATGCGATTGTGATGATCCCGCTTCTTGCGTCTTCTGTTGCTTCAAGGTTAGCAAGCACTATTGTCCTTGCTGTATCTCTCATATCTGTGCTCAGTGTCTCCATGAGATTGAATCTGTCAATTATCGCGTCAGCAATCGTATTGGCTCTTGTCATTCCTATGAGAGCCTGGCTTGTCGTTGCTCTGCCGGAAAGTCCAACGAAATCCGATAATCCTCCGAGCTGTGCAGAGAACCCTGCAATACCTCCTGAACTGCTCGAAGGTGAAAAGATTCTGCATTGTGCTCTATAGATTACAGGACTTATGAGCGCATATACGACTGAACCGATAGCAAACATGGCAGTGATAAATATAATTAAAAACTTTCTGTGCCATAAAACATTAAACACATCAAGCAAAGTTAATTCTTCTTCTTCTTCGTAAGGCATTCTGTTAAATCAAATCCTTTCACAAAAAATTTTTCATGCAAGTATATCATCACATATCATAAAGCAATTTTATACATGCATCACTAAGAGCTTTAAGACTCGATACCTGTTTTTCATCAGGCAGACCAGAGACACCATATGCTAATGGAAGTTCAGTGCATCCCATAGTAACAGGCACATCACGTTCACGCCATAATTCACTCACAACATCACGCATAATCTCTCCTGCTGTCTTCATATCCCCTGCCTTCACTGTACGAACGCATAACTGAATCTTATCCTGCTGTTCAGATGACGGTCTCAGAAAATGATAATGCATCTTCTCTGCACACATAGGGTATATTAAACTCTTCTGTGTTCCGTCAGTCGCAAGAAGCCACGAACAATTACCTTTGCTCAGTTCAATTGCGGCTTCAGTTGTCGCTTCAACGATATGCACAAGCGGAACAGGAAGCTCATCACGAAATCTGTCGATGAAATAGTGTGCTGTGTTGCACGGAACAGCGAGAACATCTGCACCCCATTCAACGAGCTGAAGAAGATTCCTGCGAATTACAGGCAGAGGATCTTCACCGAGTCCCATAATGCCATTGCTGCGGTCTGGTGTCTCAGGATCAGAGAGCATAATTATCTTCGGGTGTTCTGAATCTGATTCAGCAGGTGCATCTTTAGCGAGCAGTCTCAAAAATTCAGCACATGCAGCAGGCCCCATTCCGCCGAGAACGCCTAATGTTTTTTCAGGACGTTTAAGCATGATAAAACATAACCTCCTCAAAAAAATTTTTTCTTGCTTATAATCACGAATGGACTAAAATTTTACTCATACTATTATACTTTCAGAAGGGAGAATTTTTTTCATGTATTCGTTTTTAGGCGGCCTTATACTTTTGATTCTCGGCTACTTGATTTACGGTTCAATAGTGAACAGTGTGTTCGGGCCTGATGACAGAAAGACACCATGCGTTGAACACCCGGACGGAGTTGATTTCGTTCCTATTTCGGCTGGACGTGCATTTCTGATTCAGCTTCTTAACATCGCAGGACTTGGGCCAATCTTCGGAGCTTTATCTGGAGCAATCTGGGGGCCACAGGTTTATCTCTGGATAGTTTTCGGAACTATTCTTGCAGGAGCAGTTCATGATTATCTTGTCGGAATGCTCTCAATCAGGAATGACGGTGCAAGTGCATCAGAGATTACCGGAAAATATCTCGGAGGCTTCATGCTTCAGGTTATGCGCGTATTCTCAGTTGTGCTTCTTGTTATGGTCGGAGTTGTCTTCATGGTAGGCCCTGCAGGTTTGCTCGCGAGATTGTTCGTTCAGGGGACAAGCGCAGTATCAGGGAGTGCACCTGCGGCAACAGAGTTATGGGGATATACCGAAGCTAACTGGAAAGAAATTTTAACAGTCATTATTCTCGTATACTATTTCCTTGCAACACTTCTTCCGATTGACAAAGTTATCGGTAAACTCTATCCTCTGTTCGGACTGTGCTTAATCTTCATGGCCATTGGTATCGGTGGAATGACTATATATAATCACATTCAGGGAACGAAACCGATGATTGAACTTTGGGAAGGCTTCTACAACATGCATCCTAACGCCGCTAACCAACCAATTTGGCCTCTCATGTTCATAACGGTTGCATGCGGAGCAATTTCAGGATTCCATGCAACACAGTCCCCGATGATGGCTCGTTGCTTAACTTCAGAGCGTCAGGGAAGATTTGTGTTTTACGGAGCAATGGTAGCAGAAGGAATCATAGCATTGATTTGGGCATCAGCAGGTATTGCGTTCTATGACAAAGGTGTAGGCGGAGTATTACAAGGCCTTTTTGATGCTGGAGGTGGCGGACCGAAATCCGTATACGATATTTCAATAGGTCTTCTTGGCTCAATAGGAAGCATTCTTGCAATTCTCGGAGTAGTTGCATGCCCGATTACGTCAGGTGATACGGCATTCAGAAGTGCAAGATTAACGATAGCTGACTGGTTCAAGATACCTCAGAAGGGATTTGCACCTCGTCTCATTCTTGCCTTCCCACTACTAGCTGTGGGATATTGGATTTCTCGCTTTGATTACGATATTGTATGGCGTTATTTCTCGTGGTCTAACCAGACGCTCGCAATGATAGCGTTATGGGCAGGTGCAGTGTATCTCTGCAGGAATGTCGGAGCAGGAAAAGGATTCATTGCGGCAATTCCTGCAACATTTATGTCTGCAGTCAGTATTACGTATTTCTGTTTCGCCGCTGAGTGTTTAGGTCTCGCACAGAAATATGTAATCAACGAAGCAGGCAAAAAAGTTACCGAGCTTATACCTGGAGGAGTACTACCTTCATACGCAATCGGGATCGCAGCAGCAATTCTCTTCTTCGCGATATACTACATGAGAGTGTATGCGCCCGAATCACGAAAGGCATAAGTCTTAATGAAAAAACTGATTCACGTTTCAGGAATGGGATGCATGAATTGCGTGCATCATGTGAAGGAAGCACTTGAAGGTCTTGACGGCGTTGCAGGTGCAGATGTGAGCCTTGAGACTAACTCAGCGACAATTACACTCACGAAGGACGTTGCAGATACAGCAATCATTTCGGCGATTGAAGAAGCCGGATATGATGTAGAAGGTATCGAAGCGGCGTAAGAAAGAAAACATTAACGGGTCGTGTGAAATATCACGGCTCGTTTTTTTATGGGCATTCTCAATTTCACCTATGCTATAATCTTTCACGTTTTAACATCTCGCTTGAAGAAGGCATTTAATCATTCACAATGAGCCTTTCATCTTCAGCGTAAGGAGGAAAAAATTCACATCATGTATGCAGTAATTGAAACTGGCGGAAAACAATACCGCGCAGAAGTCGGCGATAAGTTCCGCGTTGAAAGATTAGCAGGAGAAACAAGCACAGAGATAATCTTCGATAAGATTCTTGCAGTCGGCGGAGAAGGAACAGAGACTAGATTCGGAAATCCATACATCATGGGTGCAAGAGTTACGGCAGAGATCGTGAAGCAGGCACGTGCAGACAAGGTGATTGTGTTCAAGTACAAGAGCAAGAAGAATTACCGAAAAAAGCGCGGGCATCGTCAGTATTTCACTGAGGTAGTAATTCGTAACATCGAGGCGTAAATCTCTCTTGGTCGAGGTAACATTACGCTATCACGGAAAGATTCTAACAGGGATTGAAGCACGCGGTCATTCAGGATTCGCGGAGAAGGGAAACGATGTAGTCTGTGCGGCAGTAAGTGCACTCATGCAGGCATTGATATTCGGACTGTCTGAGATTGCAAAGACAAAGGAAGCAGATTATCACATCAACGACAGACTACCGATAATGCGCGTAACATGGCCTGAATCAGAAAGCATGAACGTATTACTCCTGACAAAAACGATTTCAGAATCACTGAAGATAATCGCAAGAGACAATCCCGGACACGTAAAAATATATTCGGAGGTCAAAAATTAATCATGACATTCAAATTTGATTTGCAGTTCTTCGCACACAAAAAAGGACAGGGAAGTTCAACCAACGGACGAGACAGTCAGCCGAAATATCGCGGCATAAAAGTATTCGCAGGTCAGACAGTGAACGCAGGAAGCATATTAGTACGTCAATGCGGCACGAAGGTTCATCCCGGAAAGCATGTAGGACTTGGAAGAGACTTCACGATTTTCGCATTAGCGTCTGGAAAAGTGAACTATCATAAGAAAATGGGACGTAAATATGTCTCAGTTGAACCAACGGAAGCATAGAAGCAATCACATTCATCATGCCCCAGCAAAACGGGGCAAATTTTTTTATCAAGGCATAAGTTAAAGACAGAAATGAAATTTGTAGACACAGCAGAAATATACGTAAAGGCAGGACGAGGCGGTAACGGAGCATTGAGCTTCAGACGTGAAAAATTTGTTCCCAAAGGAGGCCCAGACGGAGGCGATGGAGGAAAAGGAGGAGACGTTATACTTGAGGCAGTCGGAGGAATAGTAACACTCGCAGATTTCGAGTATGACCGAAGATTTCAGGCAGGTCATGCAGGTCATGGTGAAGGTGCTCATAGAAGCGGATCAAATGGTGAAGACCTGAAAATTTTTGTGCCATGCGGAACTCTGATTCGTGATGCTGATGATGATTCAGTGCTTGCAGATTTAGTTGTGCCCGGTCAGAAATTCATTGCGGCTCACGGAGGCAAAGGCGGAAGAGGAAACTCACACTTTGCAAGTTCATCGAGACGTGCACCGAAATTCGCGGAGAAAGGTGACGCAGGAGAAGAACGAAGATTGAATCTCGAACTGAAACTCATCGCTGATGTTGGTCTTGCAGGTTTCCCTAACGCAGGAAAGTCAAGCATACTCTCTGCCATAAGCGGAGCTAAACCCAAAATTGCAGGTTATCCTTTCACGACACTATCACCTAATCTCGGAGTACTTGCGGTTGATGATGCTCAAGTTGTGATTGCGGATTTACCGGGCCTCATTGAAGGTGCGCATGACGGAAAAGGTTTAGGCTTGCAGTTCTTGAGACATGCAGAACGTACACGCATTCTTCTTCACGTTATCGACCTCTCGAATGATAATCCAGTTGAAACATTTCACGCATTAATCAATGAGTTCAAAGAGTACGGAGCAGATTTAGCATCAAGGCCATGTATCGTGATAGGCAACAAGATTGATGTTGAAGGTACAGAGCATAACTCAGAGCTGCTCAGACAGGAAGCAGAGAATCAATCACTCAGATATATGCAGGTCAGCGCACTAACAGGCGAGAACATTCCAGAACTCATAAAGGCAGTCGCAAAACTTGTGCGTGAAACTCCAACCGTAAAACTCGAAGAAGAAGACGTGAATATGATTCAGGAACTTCCAAGAAAACAAAACAGAAAATCATCGCGTGAACCTGTTAAAATCATCAGGCAATCAGACGGAAGTTTTCGTGTTGAGCATGAGAACTTTGAACGTTCAGTATCACGAATCAATTTTGAACATGAAGACGCATTGCAGAAATTTTCACGTCTGCTTAAAGCATTAAGCGTTGAGGAAGCATTAGAGGCAGCAGGTGCAAGGGAAGGAGATAAAGTGTACATTGGAGATGTTGAGTTTGATTTTGAGCCGGAGACTGTAACGTAATGAAGATTGGCATAATGGGAGGAACATTTGACCCGATTCATTACGGGCATTTACTCGCGGCAGAAGAAGCAAGACGTAATTTAGGCATTGAGAGATTAATATTTGTCCCTACTGGTGATCCTGAATACAAGAATCATGATATTACTCCCTCCGAAGACAGATACGCAATGACACTTTTGGCTACAGCAGGAGTGCTTGAATATTCAGTTTCACGAATCGAAATTGACCGCAAAGAAGCCACACATACGATTGATACGTTAAGGGCATTCATTGAGTCGGGGATTAAACCTGAAGATTTATTTTTCATTACGGGACTTGATGCAATGCTCTCTATCACATCATGGTACGATTACGAACACATTCCTGAACTCTGCACACTTGTAACGGCAAACAGACCAGGCTATCCAGTGAGCGGAATAGAAAACCTGCCGAAATTCATTCGTGATAAGCTAAAATATATCGAGATACCGCAGTTCGCAATCTCAAGCACAGAGATTCGAGAACGTGCACGTGACGGAAGAGGAATAAGATTTCTTGTGCCTCATCTGGTAGAGATATATATTGAGTCGAACAAATTATACAAGAGGTGATAGATACACAATGAGAATTTTGAAAGTAATAGGTCTTATCTTCATGGCAATATCATCAATGCTGGGAGGTGCGGCAGTAAGGCTTGTTGAAGTATGGAATGATCCTAATCCTCTGCCCCTCCCGAAATCCCAGAAATCAGAATCAGCAAAGCCCAGAGCAAAATTATCATCAGGAGATACTGAGCTTGCAGTGTCAGAAAAATCTTCTGAGAATGAGAGCAGCAATTCAAGAGGGACGGTTAATGTTCTGGTTGTGGGACTGGATAACGTAGAAGGAGGATCAAGAACAGATGCGATTGCACTTGCGATATTCGACGCAGATAACAAGGCTTTGCGTATTGCATCGATACCAAGAGATTCGAGGGTATATATTCCCGGACGAAGCTGGGACAAAATCAATCACGCATATGTTTACGGAGGCATAAAACTTTTGCGAGAGACACTGGTGAATCTAACAGGAATGCCTATAGATTATTTCGTGAAAATAAATTACAACAGTTTTCCGAGAATTGTTGATGCAATAGGGGGAGTTGATATATACGTTGAGAAGAGATTACATTACAACGATTACTCCGGAAAGTTATTCATCAACATTCAGAAGGGACAGCAGCATATGGACGGCAAAACTGCACTGGGCTATGTGAGGTTCAGACATGATCCTTTAGGCGACATAGGACGTGTGCAGAGGCAGCAGAAGTTCATAGATATAGTGATGAAGAAGCTGAAGAGTCCTGCGATAATCACGAAGATACCTGCGTTAGTGAATGAAGTATTTGATGCAGTTGATACGGATCTTGCACCTTTGGAGGCATTGAAGCTGTTGCAATTTGCGAATTCACTTCCAAGAGACAGAATCAAAATGTTCATGGCACCAGGACGAACAGGTTCAAACAAGGGTATAAGCTATTGGATTTTAGACAACAATGCATTCTCTCTTCAACTTGCGGCGAAACTTCCTCCTGCGGATTTCTCATTGATTGAAGATACTAATGAAGTGAATCTGCGTGAGCTTAAAGAATCTTCCGGCGGTAATGTAGTTTTTGACAGTGAGAGGCTTGCGGAACTTCGCGACCAGATAATGAGCATAAGGATTTTAAATGGTGACGGCGAAAAGGGAATAGGAAAACGTGCGGCACAAATCTTCCAGAGAATTGGCATTGAGGTTCCGTACACAGGAAATGCGAGGCACTATGATTACAAAGCGTCAAGCATAATATATCCTCCGAATGCAGATGAGAGCGTTAAACAGGGAGCTATGGCACTTGCTGAACTTTGCGGAATAACGAATGAGAGATTGATTCAGCCGGACAGCAGAGCAACATCATTGACGCTTATTATAGGTCACGATAAGGAAGCATTATTCAGCAGACTTGAGCCGCTGAA